>JAZKJI010000123.1:0-2740 GCA_040384405.1 Bdellovibrionota bacterium | reverse complement strand
ATGAAAGTTATGGAAAGCTCGTCAGTATCGATCACGGTTACGGAGTTTCGACAAGGTTCGCGCATAACTCTCAAATATATGTTCACGTCGGGCAAAGAGTTTCTAAATATGATGTGATCGCGGCAGCTGGAAACTCCGGAAGATCTACGGGTCCTCACGTCCATTATGAAGTTCGCATTAACGGAATTCCGGTAGATCCTGCCAATTATATTCTTAACGAATAATTTCTTCCTAGGAACGGTATGAAAAACAAAAATGTATTTTTAGTTTTAGCATTGATTTTCTCTTTTGTTTTCGCGAATGCCCAATCGACAACCCCATCTAAAGGTTCAGCCGCAAAAGCGGGTAGCGGTTATAAAGTGCCCGATAAAAAAGTCGAAGTTGAACCTGAATACGATGAAGAAATAATGCCTCCGGTTCGAAATGTTATACCTACGACAACTGAAACTACGATGAGCCGCGCCTGCGCAATCATTGGTGGAAGTTGTAATGGTGATTCGAACTGTTGTTCGGGGAATTGTACTTTCGGCAAGTGCATGCAGGGTAAAAACGATTGTTCAAACGAAGGTGGCAAGTGTTCCGGAGATACGGATTGTTGCTCTAAAAACTGCAGCTACAGCCGGTGTCAGCCCGGAAAGGGCGGATGCTCTGCCGGTGGAGCAAGTTGTTCAGGCGATAAATATTGTTGTTCAAACAGTTGTAACTTCGGGAAATGTGCCGACTCTTGTTTATCAGTGGGAACAACCTGCAGCAATAATTCCGATTGTTGCGGCGGAAAATGTAGCCCCCAAGGCCGCTGCGAATAATACTTCGCAGGGCAAAGTAATAACCCAGTCTTTGACGAGGTAAGCCTCTGGCGTTATGGTCGTCGTCATGAAAAGAACTCCATTATATGATGAACATGTTCGCTCGGGTGCCCGAATGGTCGAATTCGCAGGTTGGGAAATGCCCATTCAGTACAAAGGTGTCAAAGAAGAACATCTGCACGTTAGAACACAGATTGGATTATTTGATGTTTCCCATATGGGAGAAATTTTTTTCCGCGGACCAAAAGCTCTAGATAGTTTGCAGTGGCTAACAACAAATGACGTTTCAAAATTAGAAGAAGGCCAAGCCCATTATAGTTTAATTCCCAATGACCAAGGTGGATTAGTCGACGACATAATTGTTTATTGTATTAAGAAAAATGATGATTACTTAGTCTGCGTAAATGCCTCGAATGCAGATAAAGATTTTGCGTGGTTCACGAAACACAATAAAGGTGCGGACATTACTAATGCCAGCGAAGTTTGGTCCCAAATTGCCGTTCAAGGTAAAGGTGCAATGGAATTGGTAGAAAAAATCTTGGGCGGTCGATTGACCGACATCAAACCATTCCATCACGTTGAAGCAAAATTTCGCGGAACTCCGGTCAGGGTAGCAACAACTGGTTATACCGGAGAAAAAGGCTGCGAAATTTTTGTTCCAAACGCGCAAGCAACCGCGCTTTGGCAAGAGCTGATACAGCAGAGTAACGGGACAGCTCAGCCCATCGGGCTTGGTGCCCGGGATACTTTGCGAACCGAAATGGCCTATTCTCTTTACGGAAACGAAATTGATGACACATCGAATCCTTACGCCGCCAATCTGGGTTGGGTAGTAAAGCCTAACGCCAAAGATTTTATGGGTAAGTCTTTGATTTTAAACGCGAAAGAATCGGGATTAAAAAGAAAGTTAGTAGGATTTAAAATGATCGATCGCGGGATTCCAAGGCACCACTATCGCCTAGTAAATGGGCAAGGGCAGGAAGTGGGAATTGTGACCAGCGGAACCCACTCACCTTCGCTTGATGAACCAATTGGAATCGGTTACGTTAGTTCCGAACTTGCGACCGAGGGCACAGAAATTTTTGTCGATATCCGCGGAAAATCGGTAAAAGCAAAAATTTGTAAAACTCCATTTGTGTCAGTTAGTTAAAACTGTTTTGAAATTAAATGAGGTAGCGAAATGGCTTTCTTAATTCCTGAAGATTATTATTACACGAAAGATCACGAGTGGGCTCAGGTCGACGAAAATATCGTGACGATCGGAATCACCGAATTCGCTCAAGACCAACTTGGTGAAATCGTATTCGTAGATCTTCCGGAAGAAGGTCAAAAAGTAACTCAGCACCAACCATTTGGCGTTGTGGAATCCGTAAAAGCCGTTAGTGACTTACTAGCGCCGGTTTCTGGAACAGTCATCGAAGTGAATACTTCGTTGGTTGACGATCCATCTGGATTAAATGACGACCCAATCAACAATGGTTGGATCATCCGTATCGAGATGGACAGTGAAAAAGAGCTGGCAAATTTAATGAGAGCTCCAGATTATAAAAAATTGATCGCAGAAAAATAAATTCTCTGCTATCTAAAGCAGAGAATCGCGTCTTCCCAAGGCGCTGTATTTGAAATTTAAGGCCCGAGTGGTGGAATGGCAGACACGCTAGACTTAGGATCTAGTGCCGAAAGGTGTGCAGGTTCAAGTCCTGTCCCGGGTACCATTTAAAATTCATATTTCGATTAACTCCGCGTTGGAAAAATAAAAGCAATCCTCACATAGCCTACGGCTATGCTCCGGTGTGCTTTCATTTTTCCGCCTTGATTTAAGCGAAATCTGAATTTTAAATCGTGGCTATGCTCCGGGTTCCCGAAATCCTCGCGCCTCGATTAAATGAAAATCTGAATTTTAAATTCCTTCGCATGCGGAGGGAGGGGGAGAG
>JAZKJI010000122.1:0-3302 GCA_040384405.1 Bdellovibrionota bacterium | reverse complement strand
CGCCGTGGTTATGAATAATTCCGTAGGAAATGCTTAGACCCAATCCCGTTCCCTGTCCCACTCCCTTGGTGGTGAAGAAGGGATCAAAAACCTTACTCAAGACTTCGGCACTCATGCCTTTTCCGCTGTCTTGGATTGAAATCTGAACTTTTCCGATTTTATCTATTCCGCGAACAGGTTGAGTTGTTATCCAAAGCTCGCCCTGTCCCGGAATTGCCTGAATGGCATTTGATAACAAGTTCATGAAGACTTGGTTAATTTGGCTGGCATAACAAAAGATCGAAGGAATTGGTTCGTATTGTTTATTAATCTTTAAACGATTTTTAATTTCACCCTGCAGTAAGTTTAAAGTCGTATCTAAGGACTCGTGGATATTTACTTCTTTTAACTTCGATTCGTCTAATCTTGAAAAATTTCTTAAACCCAAAACGATATCCCGAGTTCTTCGAGCACCGTCTTCACAAGAAGCAATAAGTTTTGGCAAGTCCTTCACTATATAGTCATACTCGTATTCTTCTTTTTTAGCCTTTAGTTCACTTGGTTTTTCTTCGGCAATATCGACTAAGCTTACTAACTTTTCGGAATACTCTTTTAAGTGGGTCATGTTGCTATAAATAAACCCGATCGGATTATTTAATTCGTGGGCAACCCCTGCTACCAGCTGACCAAGGCTTACCATCTTTGCGGATTGCACCAGTTTTGACTGGGTTTCTTTAAGTTCTTTATTAGCTTTTTCCAATTCTGCGAGCTTAAACCTTAAATCTCGTCTTACTTGCGAGATCTTAAGCGACATTTCATTAAAACTCTCTGTGAGGAGGCCAATCTCGGTATCATTTTTAACCGGGATCGTTACTGCCTGCTCTTGGGATTCGAATGACTGTAGGGCCATTACGAGCTCGTGCAGGGGTTTAAGAACCCAGCTGGATGCATAGAACACCAGAATTACCAGTAACAATAAAATTGAAGCCACGACCGTAACAAACGCCCAGTTGATAGATCTTAAAACGGATAACGATTCGGTCTTATTAATTCCTAAAGCCATTACCAAACGGGATTCGCCCCAGGGTATTGCCGATACTAAAAATCCATAGGGTTTACCTTGGATTTTTAGATCTTTAAAAAACTGCGTTTGGCCCTTCGAAAAGGCGGCCAAATCAATCTTTCCTTGGGACATATCTTTAATGGAAGAAAGTTTAATTTTTCCTTCATCATCTAATAATAAAATTTCCAGTTTCAAACGACTTTTAATTCTTTGGATAAATTCATGTTCAAGTTGAACTCGTTGTTCGACGAATCCAATTGTTTTTTCGTTAGCATTTTTAAAGGTTGAGATCATCACAAGCGAAACTAATTTTTCGTTATGAGATTCAACAACAGTTAATTCTTCATTGTTTTGGAAATGCGCGATTTTCTTTTCATGTAAAAATACAGCATCGTTAACTGGATTAAAAAATCTGACGTTTCCTGACAAATCTTTAAAAGCACTTGTCAGCAATCGGCCTTCCCGAGAATACAATGTTAAGGCTGAAACTGACTCTTGCTTTAAAGAGCCCGTCATTAATTGGCGAATTAAAGGTACGTCTCCGACACTGATACCAAATGACCATTGTGGGTTTGATTGCATCTTTTCTTTTCGGGATCGCATATTTCCTTGCAGATCAGAAAGAATGACGGAAATTTCCCGTAAATTAATTGTTAATCTTCGCGATAGCTCTTGGTTAATGGCGTCTTCAAATTTTGTAATGGAATAAAAAGTAACCAATACTACCGGTGCCACCGAAAAAAGCAAAAAAGATACTATCAAGATGGTTCTTAATGATCTTCTTGGTTTCCTAGTGACCGCTGGATTTTTCACTATTCTTTTTCGCTCAAGGTAAATATATACCTGCGTAAGTTAACCGGAATTTTCCGGGGATGTTTTTCTTGGCTAACTTTAAATGTACCGAACTGACGGATGAACTCTTCCATCTCGGCGCCCTTATCTTCAGGAATCGTAAAGTGATAATAAAAATTCCCAGGTCCCTTTGACCAACCAATTGGAACTTCCCCTGCACGTTTTCCACCGAGCTCTTCAATTTTGGCTTTAATTTGCTCTGAAGTAGCTTCCGATCCAGTTATATGTAAATCGCCTCGGAATAATATCCCGCGCGTCTGCGCAGTTGCTGCTTGGGTACTGGGTTTCGCGTCCGTTGGCGAACTTTCTTGGACTTCGGAATTAGCAACGACTGTCTTTTCAACTTCTTTTGGCTTTGCGATAACGGCAGCTGCGCTATCATCTTTAACAGGTGGAACTTCGGTTTGAGTTAGCGAAGGTGACTCGGCCTTGATTTCCGCTTTACCCGGAATTTCGTTAATTGGTTCAAGATCATCTTGTCCATGCACTGGTCCCGATTCTTCAATCATTTTTTCTTGCGAACCGGATTTATGAACTTTATCGATTTTGGCTAAAATTGTTGGACTGTCGATACTCCAACGAAATTGCGATAAATGATTAAACGGCAGTATCCAAAGTAAAAGTAAAACTGCAACTAATGCTAACGTTCCTTCAATCGCCCATTTAAGTCCTGCGGGAATTCGAGTACTGCGAAATTTTCTTTGAACTGCAGAAACAATACTTTCGTAATTTTTTAATTCTACTAAGTAATGATTTTTAATATGAACTTTTTTAAGCTGCTTTAGGTATTGATCGGCAAGTTTAAGTCGATTTACTTCATCTTGCAGTTCTTTTTCATCACGAAATTTTTTTAGAAGTTGTTCTTTGGTATGAGCATCCAAGGAATCGAAATAGAAATCGTAGAGTAATTCCTGAGTAAGGAAGTCACTGATCTCTCTTTGGTTTTTTTTTGAGAAACCTGTAGTGTCTCGGCTCATGTTCCTACCAACCGAATTGTTTGTCCGCCGACGATACTTCCCAACTTTCTGAATCCACGGGATAGGCGGTATTTTAAAGTTCCCGGAGTAATCGCAAAAGCCTTGCAAGTTTCATCTTCGGTAAAATCTAAAACGTGGCAAGCAAGTAGCGCTCCGATTTCTTCGATCGTTGCTTTCTTTAAAAATTCTTGCCAGCCTTTGATATCAATTCCCAATGCGCCCAATTCAATAAAATCGGCAATTTCTTCTTCGTCTGCTTTTTGGCGACTCTTGGATCCAAGAAATTCATGCAGTTGTTTATAACATTCACCCAACACGCTAATTGCCTGTTCAGAATTTAATTCTGGGGTTCTAAACTTCTGTAAAACTTTTTGGGATAAAAATAAAACTTGGGCCCGGTTTAACAGACTTAAAAGAAAAAATTGAGAAAC
>JAZKJI010000121.1:0-2340 GCA_040384405.1 Bdellovibrionota bacterium | reverse complement strand
TCGGATAACCGTTAGAAGAAAAATTTGAATCCTTGGACCAGTCTTCAAATTTAATTGTCATGCTATTAGTGTCCATGCCAAAGTCCGTGCGGCCTTCATTAAAATCTTCTACAACTGCGGCAACATTATTTTCTAAAGCATAACTTAGAATCTGGGACTTCCATCGTCGAAATTGAAAACGCTGGTCGACCGTTGGATTACTTAAAGAAAAGTAATCCGCTTCGCCCTGTGCGATTTCTTTTGTCGATAAGTTAAAAAAAGTACTAGGAAATGTTTTTTTCATGATCCGATTTTACGTCCAAATTTGTATAATAAATTTTCAAGCTCGACGGACTCGTCTTCAGTTGGAGTTTCGTGAACTCCTAAAATGTAGTCGCCGCCTAATAACAAGTTAAAATTAGTATCCATTCGCTTATGGTGCAAGAAGTGATTTTGAAAGATCTTTTGCATATATTTAGTGCGGGAAATCGCACGAACAATTGGATGTGAAGTTTCGATATCTTCAGGATGGTGAATCAACGGATGAATAAATTTACTCATCAACACCGGAATGTAAGCCGTCAGCAAGCTTGCTACAAAAGCCGTTGGACCGAAAAAATAAGCGATAATGATCGGTCCGGTGGTAAATGGAATTGCGAAAGGCAACGTTCCTTCAACTCCTTCCAGAGTTAAGTTATATCGTTCTTTCCAAATTAAGTTAGCGAAATTTTCTGGAAATTGCTGAGCAATCCACGTGTCGACTTGGTTTTTCTCTTCCGCATCTTTGAACTGAGTTAGAATATCAACTTGATATGTTTTACCGTGGTGAATGACTAAATGTTGATAATAAGCCCTTAAGAAAGGAGCAAAAAACTTTGGATATTTAAAATATAATTTTAATTGCAATCGGCTTGGGTGACCGAAAATACGGTGACCGAAAGACTCGATACACGTTGCCGACAACAGTCCTAAAGCTAATCCCAGGATAACTGATATCATACGGCTGACCTCTTCAAAGTTTTCTGAACTAAAGTAACTTCTAACGGAGCCGCTGCACCCGTCATTAATTTGATCGTTTTAAGTACGCGGGGAAGAATTGGAAATTCTTGATAAGGAATTTCATATTTCGCGCATAATTGCTTTAACAATGGACGAGCACGTTTACACTGATAGAGCGAAGCTTCGGGCCAAAGGTGATGTTCAATTTGGTAATTCATTCCGCCATAAAAGAAATCAACTACATCGTTACCTGCTGGAAAATTAATGGTTCCAACAATTTGTCGCAAATAAAAATCAGCGCGACCCTTTGCCAGGTTTGTGAAAGTGTAAACATCATCGCCGGTATGATTAGGAGCGATAGTCGCAAAACTATAAAGATTTGTGAAAATTTCTGCCAATACTGAATTGATTAAAACACAAAGCGCTGCCGTTTTACCTAATGGAAGAAACATTGCTGGTAACACTACAAAGCGGGTTAAGGCATAAGGTAACATGCACGATAACCAAAGCTCTTTACCTTCTGCGGTAAATGGACTCCACGTGTGTGAACCCAATTTATTAGTTTTTGAAAGTCCGCGTCTGAATCTGGATTCAGCTAAAGTATTAGGTGCATAATAGAAAGGTTTCCAAATGCAAGCGATCACTGCCGACAAGACATAACGTAATGCCATCGGGATATTATTTTCTCTTAAGAATGCCGTGTTTCTTACAACAACATCCGGATCACTTTCAGTACCTAAAAAACAATGATGCATTTTATTGTGTTCATCGTGCCAGCTTTGCGGAGTAATCCAGTCAAACCAATCAAGAAATCGTCTTCCGCCTTTAGCAAAACCTTTACTTGTATATCGAGCAGGAATATTTGGAACGCGATCTAAAGCACCGTGAGAAACAGTGTGGAATATAAGCGCCCAACGAGTGTAGTTACCTTGGCTAATTAACAAAGCAGAGATTGGATTAGGTATGATCCAAGCGGTTGCGTAACCTATAAAGGAAGCTAATCGACCCCAGCGCTCCATCTTCTTTAAGTGAGCGAAATCCTTAGCACCAGTTGACCGTTTGATATTACGGCCGATTTCATCCACTTCTTCAGCGAATGCTACCCATTTGGTTCTTTGGGTAAGGTCAGGGTTGAATATATTAGACTTAACGTTGGATAGTGCATTTTCGCACGTACGTGAATCTTGATGATTTTTATTAGTGTCATACGCCATAAGCTCTCCATTTTTTTGAACAAATGGAGAATAGCGAAAAATTTACCCGGATGTCCCTGTCAGTTTTCTGTACAGTCATTCTTACAATGGGTGTTTTGACCGAGCATAGAGGTCGGAAGTCAGAAGCCACAGGTTTCAGGAAAAGCGC
>JAZKJI010000120.1:0-1540 GCA_040384405.1 Bdellovibrionota bacterium | reverse complement strand
GCAGACAAACTAAAAAAGCTTTACCCTACCCGAACCGTTATTGTCGCATTACCCAAAGGGGGTGTACCGGTTGCAGCGCCGATAGCCGAAGCTTTAAATGCACCGTTAGAATTAGTATTTGTTAAAAAAATTGCGGCTCCGGGCCACCCCGAGTTTGCAATTGGTGCCGTTGCAGAAGATGCCGAACCCCTGTGGAATGACAGTAAAGTTCACGGATTTGTGTTAGAACCCGAGGAACTGAAAAAACTGGCTGATAAATCCCGCCATATAATTGCCAAGCAAAAAAAAGCATGGACCCTCTCCGATCTAAACTTGATTAAAGATCATACTGTGATTTTGGTCGATGACGGCCTTGCTACCGGTGCAACTTTAATTGCAGCCATTCAATATTTAAAAACAAAGAAACCGACTAAAATTATTGTTACATTACCGGTAGCTTCCCATACTGCACTTAAACATATTGAACCACTTGTTGATGAAGTAGTTTGCTTAAAAATTCCTACTCGTTTCAGTGCGGTTAACCAAGCTTACGAAGACTTTACTCAAACCACTGAAGAAGAGGTTACCGAACTTCTCAGTTTAACTCGTCGAATTCCCGTTTCAAAAAATCACTCTTCAATAGTTTCAGAGCTCAAAGAGGCCGCCCACTTTTTGGAAAACCCTGAAGAGTTCGATGAACTGGTGGCTAAAATGGCCAATTCGAGGGTTGTGCTATTGGGAGAAGCTACTCACGGTACCGAAGAGTTTTACCGGTTTCGCCGGCAAATTTCTCAAAAGCTAATCGAAAATCACGGGTTTAAATTTATTGCTGTCGAGGGCGACTGGCCAGATTGCTGGCAGTTAAATCAATATATTCAGAATGGGCGCGGACACAGTGCTCGTAAAATTATGGAAAAGTTTGATCGATGGCCCACCTGGATGTGGTCAAATCTCGAGACAGAAAAACTAATCGAGTGGATGGCCGTCAACGGCGGCGCTTTTTACGGACTCGATTTGTATTCCCTATTTGATTCCATTGATGCGGTTAAAAATTATATCCAAGAAAACCTCGATCCTAAACTCGCCAAAGAAATGTTAAAGGCCTATGGATGCTTTGATCCATACCAAAGGGATGAAAAAGCATACGCAAAATCGCTCCATCAATTTTCCCAAGGGTGCCGCGACGAAGTCATCGCCTCATTAAGAAAATTTTTACGGATTCGTGTCGAGCAAACTGCAGCGGATGCTCCCCAATTATTTAATGCTCAACAAAACGCGCTGATTATTCAAAATGCTGAAAAATATTACCGGGCCCTTGTTGAAGGTGGCGAGGAATCTTGGAATGTTCGTGACGAACACATGACGGATACTTTGGATAATCTTTTACGTTTCCATGGCGAAGGCGCAAAAGCCATAGTGTGGGCACACAATACCCATGTCGGGGATTATCATGCGACCGATATGTTAAAGGCTGGTTACATTAATGTTGGTGGACGTGCACGTGAACGCTACGGACCGAAAGAAGTATTCATTCTGGGTTTCGGTACCTATGAAGGTGAAT
>JAZKJI010000119.1:0-3216 GCA_040384405.1 Bdellovibrionota bacterium | reverse complement strand
CATACGCGCTGTTTCAATCGCGCGCTGTGAATCAGAACAAAACACCACATCAAACGTCTGATCCTTTACTAAGTCACGCAGTTTTTCGTTGCGCTGAATGCCCAGTTCAGAAAGCGGTGGATCATTCCAGCCCGACGATATCCCGGCTTCATTATCAGTTGTGGTGCTGTGGGCAAAATAAGTGAGTTCAATAGACATATTATTTCTCTAAAATAGAAACCGCCCACAATATCCAATCGCTCCTCAACTGGTCCTTCATTCCGGTAATTTCATCAAAAGTAAACCACTGAATATCTAATAATTCTTCAGGCTGAACTTTTAATTCGCCGCCGATAATCTTCGCTTCAAAAGTATGCCGCGTTGGTCCGGATGTTCCTTCAAACACACCCAGCTTGTTAACCAGTTCTACTTCTAACCCGGTTTCTTCCTTAGCTTCCCTTAATGCCGCTTGTTCCGGCGTTTCATTTTTATCAATCCACCCTGCAGGGAAGTTCCATTTCCCATAAACTTTTGGCTGTTTTTCTTGCACTAATAAATAACGGCCGTCTTTCTTGATAACAACGCCGGACACTATAACTTTTGTACTTTCTTTATGCATAAATTTTTCCAGCATTTAACTTTTTTAGATTTCTGTAGCCAACTGCTGCAAAAGGCAAGGATATAACTTGAAGCAACATTATTGAGTACGTTCCTATAATGTAGCCATAAAATATTAGTACCAAATGTCCCAGAATATAAAGTATCCATCCAATTGGCCTTTTCAGAACTAAAAAAATAGCCCCGATTGCAAATAGAATAACCATCGTATTTTCTAGAATCCAACTCGGAGAGCCTAAGTTGAGAAGAGAGATAACTATTATACCCACCGTAGTCAGACCACTCATAATGAAAGTGGCTTTTTTTTGTAATATCTCATTTTTTCTCCACGCAAATATTCCAAAAATAAAAATTATTCCGCTGGTAATTTCTAGCACGGAATACGAATAAGAACCTTTACGAAGAGTAATTATAGTAAATGCAATAGAACCCAGAAATCCAAGCAACCAGCCAATTCTTTTTCCAAAACTTAAAAATACCTTTTGTGAGAAGTATAAAACCGAACCCGCTATTTCAACTAAAAGAAAATAATTCATTTTAATGCATCTCGTTCTACCTGTTAATGGCGGAGAGGGAGGGATTCGAACCCTCGACCCCCTTTCGGAGGTACCGGTTTTCGAGACCAGCGCACTAGACCACTATGCGACCTCTCCACGTGGACTACTATTAAAATCACACTAGCTGCTATATTTTGGCACAAAACGACACCCGGTGTACAGAAGTTAAGCCGTACTTTTGGATGGCCTGACGATGAACTTCAGTGCCATAGCCTTTATGTCGGGCGAACTCGTACCTGGGAAACTTTTGACCAAGTTTCACCATTAGCCGGTCGCGGTAGGTTTTGGCCAAAATTGACGCGGCGCTGATGGATAATACTGAAGCATCGCCGTCCACAATAGCTGTCTGCTCTATATTAATCGCCAGATTTGATAAGTTAGGAATAGTGAACCTGCCATCTACTAACAACTGCACACTCACCGAGGTTCCATGTGCATCAAATCTTTCTAAAACTTTTATAAAACTCTTCCCCGCCTTACTCATGGCCAGCAAAGTCGCGTGATGGATATTCAGCTCATCAATAAACTTCGGTGTGACCACGCCAATCCCCCATCCCAGACTATGCCGTTTAATTAGCGGCTCCAATATGACACGTTTCTCCGGGCTTAAAAGTTTACTGTCTCGCACGCCGCGATGCCAGGTATCGCGCTTCCCGGTAATTGCCCTCGGATCCAAAGCTACAACCGCCGCCACAACTGGCCCGGCCAGACAGCCGCGCCCGACTTCATCAATGCCGGCTACAAAATTATAGCCCTGAGCCAAATGCTGTAATTCAATTTTGTAATTCGGCAGTTTCATTGTTTTCATTTGGTGCTACCCGCAATCGCGGAAAAAAAATCATGCTTGCTAACTTAAACCCATCATCAGCGCTAGTGACTATCATTTCCATCGTCCCCTCGTACGATAAAATGCCGTCGATAAATTCTTCATAAGTCCCGTTAAGACGATAGAGTTTACCTTTAAGTTTAATTTTCAGTTGAGGGAGCCGCATTACGTGCACAGTTTTATCGTTCTTCCGTTCCTCCAACCAAGTCAGATATTGTTCCTTATTCAACGGCTGCTCATTGAAGCCTTCAACTAATAGATAAGGGTCAAAAAAATCCGCGCATCTTTCCCTGTCGTTGGAATTAATGGCTTCGACTAATTGCTCAAGCCAAGTGCGCAAAGCAAAACGCTGCTCCGTAGTTACCGAATAATCAAAATCCATTTTGCTTTCCGTATCGATTTTCATGTATAGAGTTATTATAAACTAAATTTTATAAAACCTTTAGCCGTGCTTGATAGCTAATTTGTTAAAGTTCCTGAGCGTGGGGGTGGCTTAGCGCGGAACCAGGCCTATCATCCATGGTTCTCGGGGTGCAACTCCCCGCACCTCCACCACTCCTAATCCTTGACAAAAAAAGTTTCTCAGTTTAAATTACTAAATAGATGATAGGCTTGGCTGCACTAAGTTAGGATCTGCAAAAACCCCGCCAACCGGCGGGGTTTTGGTTTACAAAAACAACTCCCCTACTTATAAGAGAGTTGTTCCTGGTCGGGATGCTGGGAATCGAACCCAGTCTACACGCACCCGAAGCGTGTGTACTACCGGTATACTACATCCCGAAATCAGGCCTTGCGGCCTGATGAATTTTTTTCTGGTGGACCTCAGGGGATTCGAACCCCTCACCCCTTCCATGCCATGGAAGTGCTCTACCAAATGAGCTAGAGGCCCCAAATATACACTAAATGCCTAGTAATTTTAGTCGAATCCGCTCTATGCGTCAACTATTTCTGCGCCGGAAATTGCCGCTGTTGCGTCTGTTGTAAAATCTCTTTTAAAGAATTCACCTGGTCGGTGAAGGCCGGAATCACGCCGACTACATTGAGGATAAAACCAATGATCAGGATAGCGATAAAAGCGCCGACCAGATAACCAAATCCAGTCAACATCCCCCGCCACATAGAATGCCAACTGCCGCCAATGCGCCGGTTGATTTTAGCAACGTTTTCGTTAATTTCCGCGATCTGTTTGCTTACATCATTGTCGTTCATTTTGTTTTTTGGTCCCCTTGGAAGGAA
>JAZKJI010000118.1:3116-4913 GCA_040384405.1 Bdellovibrionota bacterium | reverse complement strand
TTACGTCAATGGCGCCAGAACGAACAAGAGTCTCTGTAATTTCTAAAGCTTGTTCACCAGTGTCAGGTTGAGAGATCAAAAGATCCGTCGTATTAACACCAAGTTTACGAGCGTAACTGATATCTAAAGCATGTTCCGCATCCACGAATGCAACCACGCCGCCTTTTTTCTGAGCTTGGGCAATAACACTTAATGAAAGTGTTGTTTTACCAGAAGACTCTGGGCCATAGATTTCAACGATTCTTCCCTTAGGAAGTCCGCCGATACCTAGAGCGATATCCAAGCTAAGCGCGCCGGTGCTGATCGCTTCAACATCACGATTTAAAGATTCACCATGGCCTAAGCGCATGATCGAACCTTTACCGAATTGTTTTTCAATTGTAGAAACCGCAAGCTCTAGAGCTTTAATTTTTTCGCCCTGTGCTTTTGATTCGCCTTTTTCTGCTTTGTCTGTGTTGGGTGTTGCCATCTAAATGGTCCTCTTTCTTATTGTTGTTGAGCCGTGGGCTTTCTTAAGGCTTACGCACTCTAGTGTGTCGTTAAGTTTGAACAAACCCTTTGTTCAAACTTTTTTCTGCCTGATGGATTCACAAAGAATCCCGGCGGCGCTTTCAGCAGACTTTGCTTGGATTTCTTTGCGATCACCTTCGAAGAAGAACTTTCTGGATTCTTCAAATCCGGGACCTGCAACGGCTATCCATACAGTGCCTACTGGCTTTGTGGGAGTTCCCCCACTCGGACCAGCTACGCCAGTGATTGATGCGGACCAATCAGACTGGAAACTCAAACGCACTCCTTGCGCCATTTGGCGAGCGACAGCTTCGCTCACCGCCCCTTCATCATGAAGAGAGTCTCGACGTACCCCCAAAACATTTTCTTTCGCTTCATTCGAGTAACTCACCACCGAACCCAAAAAGTTTGGGGAAACCCCCGCATTTTCTGTTATCAGAGCCGAGAGTAATCCCCCGGTGCAACTCTCTGCTAAAGAGAGAGTCAGTTTATTTTCGGACAAAACTTTCAGAAGTTGCAATACAGCTTCTTCAGCTGCTCTAGGTGTTTTCACTGAATCGTTATCCCCTGAACTCCGAGCCACATCGTCTTCGTGTAAATCACTTGAAGGACAATATTTGCTACAAGTCCCGCGGCTACATCATCTATGACAACGCCTACTCCTCCTTGCACATTCCTATCTAAATATCTTATAGGAAAAGGTTTCCAAATGTCGAGAAATCGAAACAAAAAGAAACCGAAAATTAAGCTCTGCCACGTCATGGGAAGCCATGTCATGGTGATTAAAATTCCAGCAACTTCGTCGATCACAATCTCGGAAAAATCATGTCCTTCGCGCGAGTTTTCATACACTTGCGAGGCAAAGATACCCAGTCCAATAACGGCAATTGTAACTGCCATATAAACAATAATTCCTGCATGGCTCAGCGCCCATACAAAAGGTAATGCCGCAAGCGTACCCCACGTGCCTGGCGCGGGTTTCATGTATCCGACGCCCCCGAAAGTCACAACCCATTGATCCCAGGTTTTATTCATTAATTTCTTCATAAAGGCATCACAGTAACAAACTCTCATTGAGTCAAACCCCAAACTGACTGATGCAAGGCAAGAGGAGAAATGATAAATAAAAATGATGAACCCGACGAGTGAAAACCCCTCTGCTAAACCTGCCGTTTTGAAAGCCATGGATTTGTTGGCGATCCGGCCCCATTCCCAGCTCGAGCTGCGACAGAAGCTGGAATTAAAGGGTTTTCCGTCGTAAAAACGCCATCATCGTTTGCTTTTAGA
>JAZKJI010000118.1:2404-3106 GCA_040384405.1 Bdellovibrionota bacterium | reverse complement strand
TCGTATCCAGTCATCATCAAGTCCCCGATGGATCTGACGACATTGAAGAAGCGATTTCCCACGTAACGCAAAAAGGTTGGTTAAAGCCCGCGGAAGAGTTGGCGGAAGAATACGCCCAGTCGCTCAAGCGCAAAAATAAAAGTATCTTTCAGATCAATTTGGCTTTGGAAGCCAAAGGTTTACCCCCAATTAAAGAAGATACAGACTCAGAGCTAGAAATTGCCCTGCGGCTTCTTGAAAATAAATCTTTTGTAACTGATGATCTTGATTACGAAGAAACCCAAAAAATAAAAGCGAAAGTAGCCCGCCAACTAGAGACCCGCGGTTTTAGTTCCGAGGTTATAGAGAAAGTACTTCATGAAAAGTTCCCAAATTAGACAAACCTTCGTCGATTATTTTGCCCGCAATGGTCACAAGCCTGTGGCTAGTTCTTCCTTAATTCCTGAAAATGACCCGACATTACTTTTTGCCAATGCCGGAATGAACCAGTTTAAAAATACTTTTCTTGGTTTAGATAAGCGCGACTACAACCGCGCCGTCAGCGTTCAAAAATGTGTACGGGCCGGTGGAAAACACAATGACTTGGAAAATGTCGGCTTCACGGCACGACATCATACATTTTTTGAAATGTTGGGTAACTTTTCATTCGGAGATTACTTTAAAAAAGATGCTATCCACTTTGCTTGGGAACTTTTAACTAAA
>JAZKJI010000118.1:0-2394 GCA_040384405.1 Bdellovibrionota bacterium | reverse complement strand
GGGAATACCTAAGGAAAAATTATACGTCACCGTTTTTCAAGATGACGATGAAGCTGCAAACATTTGGCATACCCAAGAAGGCGTCCCAAAAGACCGTATCTTTCGCTTAGGGGAAAAAGATAATTTCTGGCGCATGGGAGATACGGGGCCGTGCGGGCCTTGCTCTGAAATTTTTTATGATCATGGACCCGGTGCTGGAAAAATTGCTGATCCATTTCAGGGGATCGTTGCCGGAGAAGACAGGTTTGTCGAAATCTGGAATCTGGTATTTATGCAGTTTTATGAAAGCGCACCCGGAGTATTGCAACCACTACCGAAACCATCAGTGGATACGGGGTCTGGCTTAGAGCGCGTTGTTGCGGCTTTGCAAGGAACAAACAATAACTATAACACTGACTTGTTCCGGCCTTTGATTGAAACCGCATGTAAGATTAGCGGCGCTGACTATGTCACCGACCAAAATATTTTATCCACGAATCCAAAAATCAATGAAGTGACCAGTGCACTAAGAGTATTGGCTGATCACTCTCGTGCCGCAGGATTTTTAATTGCCGATGGCGCATTACCTTCCAACGAAGGACGTGGTTACGTCTTACGCCGAATCATGCGACGGGCGATTCGCTACGGAAGAAAACTTTCTGATAATTCGATTCTGCCAGCGATGGCCGATTCTTTAGTGCAAAGCATGGGCGGAACTTATAAAGAGTTACAAACCCGCCGCGAGCATATCTTAAAAACGATCCGCGAAGAAGAATCCCGCTTTCTGCAAACATTGGATCAAGGAACGGAAATTCTTTCCCAGGAAATTCAAAAAATCCGCTCTAAAGGACAAAAAGAAATTGCCGGCGATGTTGTATTTAAACTTTATGACACTTACGGTTTCCCAGCTGATTTAACCCAACTGATTGCGGCGGAACAGGGTCTCACGATTGACGAAAAGAACTTTGATCTAGAGTTGGACCGCGCCCGTGAAAAATCCAAAGCCTCTTGGAAGGGCGCCGGCACTGATCAAGTACAAACCCAAATGATCAAGTGGGTTCAAGACATTTCCGGTAAAGTTCCCGCAACTGAATTTACCGGGTATGAGCACGTTTCCGATAAAACAGTTGTTTCGGCACTTTCATCAGAATCTGCGTCTGTAGATTCTTTAAATGAAGGTGACATGGGATTTATCATTACTCCGAAAACCTGTTTCTATGCCGAAAGCGGCGGACAAGTGGGAGATATCGGTCACTTCACTTCGACCAATGCAACGGGTGAAGTTTTAAACTGTTTTAAACAAAAAGATTATCATATCCATCACGTATTGGTGAAACGCGGAACCTTAAAGAAAAATGAACCGGTTGAATTAGTCGTTCACAATCAAGACCGCAGAAATACGGCGGCTAATCACTCGGCAACCCATTTGTTGCATGCAGCTTTACGAAAAGTACTGGGCACTCACGTTTCCCAAGCAGGATCATTAGTCGACGCTACCCGTTTACGTTTTGATTTCACCCACTCACAACCCGTAACTCCTGCTCAAATGCGTGAAATTGAAACTTTAGTTAATTCTGAAATTTCTAAAGCCAATCAAGTTAAAACCGAATTGATGGCTCCAGAAACCGCGATCAAAGCAGGTGCAATGGCTTTATTTGGCGAAAAATACGGTGATACCGTTCGTGTACTTACAATGGGTGATTTTTCTGTTGAGCTTTGTGGAGGAACACACGTAAGCAACACTTCGCAAATCAGAATGGTAAAAGTTGTCTCTGAAACTGGTGTGAGTTCTGGGGTTAGACGTATTGAAGCCGTTGCCGGGGACCGTGCGGTTGATTTCGCATTTCATGCTCTACAAGAAGATCAATTAGCGAGATCCACCATGGGCCTAACAAATCCTTGGACAAGTTTTTTACAAAAAGAACCTGAAACAACTTTGCAACAATGGGTTGAGAGTAAAAGAGAAGAAATTAAGAATTTGGAAAAAGAAATTCGCAAAGCAAAGTCTGGGGCAATTGATACCGCAGGATTAGCAGCCTCTGCCATGGATGTGAACATCGGTGGACAAGGGGCCAAACTAGTTATCGCCGATTTATCAATTGATGATCGCGAAGTGCTTTCGCAAACAATGGATCAAATTAAAGCTGCTTTGAAATCCGGAGTCGTTGTTTGTATTGGCGATGGTTCAGCAGATAATTACCCGCTTTTAATCGGAGTAACTTCTGACCTGACATCAAAAATTAAAGCCGGTCAGATTTTAAAAGATTTAACGGCCGCTTTAGGTGGCAAAGGCGGAGGCCGTCCAGAATTCGCTCAAGGAGCTTTAACTAAAAAAGATCCTGCAGCGGTGAGGTCGTTTTTTTCTAAAAATTAGGGTAACGCGATTTCTCGAATTACCCGAATTAAATACTGCAA
>JAZKJI010000117.1:10624-17634 GCA_040384405.1 Bdellovibrionota bacterium | reverse complement strand
GGTGATCAAGAAGCTGTACTTCCGACTGTCCAGAAAACTGCAACAGCTGATACTGTACGAGTCAGTGTACGCAGTAATAAGCGAGCAGTGAAAGTTTGTAGTGAATGTAACTAGGCTTAGGTTTCCGTTTCACTGTGAAACAGTCTGACTGTCTCAGAATTAGACTGCACTGCCGCTAAATGTCTTCCCTGCCGGAAATGGACATTTCCCCTCTGAAAAACCCATAGTTTCACAATGAGATTCCCCATCGCATTCACAAACTTACAACCGTTGGCATGAGCGGCATAGCGATAGCATAGATAAAGTAGTAACAGCTCTGACCTAAAACCAAGAGCTTAAGTGAGGTTGTTATGAAAACGAAGATGCTAATAAATGCTTTATTGATTGTTGCAGTAGCCGGTTCCCTATGGAGCTGCTCTAAAGGTAGCAAGTCTGAAGGCGGCGGAAATACTCCGGTAGCTTCTACGGGAAATCCGATTGTTCCACCAGTTACTACTCCAGATAACTACGGACCAACGGGACCAGGACAAGGATACAACGCAAGCAATTGGCCAACAGATGGTTCAACGGCAGTGTTTACTCCGGTTAGCTTAACTATGATGAATAGTTGGGTTGGACTTCATCCATTAAATGATCCGAAAAATTACCGCATCCGTGTTCAGTTGCAAAAAACATATAAGTATAATTCTTCAGGCGCAGTCATCGCGGGACCATTCTACGCAGGTTTCGTTTCCCTTGGTTATACTGATAATGGTGTTTGGTATGACTCTTATATGGATGCTGGAACGGGAACTAACGTTACATGTTCAAACTGTAAAGATAATGGCGAGCTTGAAGCAAAGTATAACTACTTTTATCGCGGATCTAACGGAACGATCGTGTTCTCTGGATTTTTCCAAGATGCTTACGGTGCAGTAGTACTAACTCTTGAGCCAGAAACTGCAGGCGGAGCTGATGCTGAAGGTGGATCAAGCTGGAAGGGTCGTTTGTTCTGGAGAAACTTTGCTCAATCAGTTAATCCGCAAAGTCCTTACAGAAAATGTTGGTTTATTTATGACGGTCCTTACCGTTGTGATTCTTCAACGGTTTCTACAAAAGCTTCAATTAATCCAATTGCTAACTATCAATTTCTTGGAAGTTTCACTGGTCTTAAAAAATCTGCGGTAATCAGATAAGGAGAATAGGGTTTATGAAAAAATTAACTTCGACAGTCATCACGGCTCTAGGACTATTACTTCTTGTCGGTTGCGGTAATAAAGGCGGAGGAACTCCAGAATCAGTTTCTCCAGCTTACGGATACAATCAGTGGGGCCAATACGGTTGCCTGAGCAATTGCGATACTGGTGGAGTTTACACAGGCTTCATCGCTCAAGGTACGGCGACCAGTCCAAATGTTGGATTCGGAAGTCCATTAACTTTAAGTGCACAAATTTACGGCGATCAAGCTCAGATCAATATGATTTTACAATACGGACAAAAACCATTCATCGCTTACAGCGGACCGGTCAGCATGACGGGACAATTAAATGTTACTCAGCCGATTTATTTACAAGGTACGACGATTGATCCTTACCTTACGTGTCAGATTCCCCCAGGTCCTTATACTTTGATTGGTAATCAGGGAATTTCTAACGGTGGGATCACGTATCAATTTATGAATGTAATTGGAAATGGTCCACGTCAGATTACTGCTAACATTAAGTACATTCTTAGCGATATGAATGGTGATGGCATTGTTGACCGGTTAAATCCAAGTTTAGAGCTTAACGCGGGTAGCGGTGGTTACATCAGCGGCTGTATTCCTCGAGTGTTTTTACTTAACTAAATTTTAAAATTTATTTCAGCGGAGCCAACCATCAGGTTGGCTTTTTACGTTAAAAGTTAAACTACTACTTCAACATTTTCCTCTCTTAAAATGCCCGATTTTCCCTCAAGTTCTGTGTATTGACTATTAACCTAGACCACAGTCTAATAATCTATATGGCATTACCTCTATGGATAGAATTCTTCGATGATTTGCAAAATGTGAGGGGCCGGTCTTTAAACACCGTCATGGCCTATCGCCGTGATTTAGAGTTGTGGCAAAAGTATCGCGCCGAAAGCCAGCACGTTTCTGGCTTTTATGATTTTCTAAAAAAAGAACAGTTATCTGTTCGCTCCCAAGCGCGCGTAATTTCCAGCTTAAGAACTTACTTAAAGTTCACTGAGTCCCGTGGAATACCAGCTCCGGAATTAAGAGAGTTGCGACCACCACGAGTAAAAGCAAATTTACCAAAAACTTTAACGACCGAAGATTTCCAAAGAATTTTTCAAGCGGCGATTGTTGAAGATCCCGCAAGAACTTTGCGAAATCATTTAACACTATTATTTTTGTACGGTTTAGGCTGCCGGGTTTCTGAACTTATTTCTTTAGACCTACGATCTTTCCATCCGATTGAAAAATGGATGAAGATTTTAGGCAAAGGAAACAAAGAACGTTTAGTACCTTTGACGGCAATCTTGGCTGATGCCTTAGAAAAATATATTAAGGAATCTCGTCCGCTATTAGTGAAGGATTCCACTCAAAGTATTTTGATCAATGATCGTGGTCACAGACCTTCGCGCGTAGATATTTGGAGATGGTTAGCTGCTTGGTCAGTCAAAGCTGGTTTTGAAAAGCCAGTTCATCCTCACCAATTCCGCCATGGTTGTGCAACGGCTTTACTTGAGGGCGGAGCTGATCTTCGTTCGATCCAAGTTTTACTTGGACACGCTAGTATCCAGACTACTCAAATTTATACGAATGTTACTTCCCACACTTTACGTAAGACTGTGGAAGAGCATCATCCGTTCTCTGAAGTTCGCGAACTTGATAAATAGTGGTTCGGGCTTTTCGGCCCGAATCTAAGTTCATATCCCTTAAATTCATTCTCAATCAAAATCTGTTTAAAAGTTTAACGGGTAGTTCTTACTGTCTGAATCCTTACAGTATTTTACATTCCGACGGTCTGTTAGGTTTCCTCTTATATTAAATGATTCAATTTAACTTTTGAGGGATGGCTATGAAAAAACTCGTTGTTGCAATTGTGGGTTCGGTTTTGGTTTCTCAAGGGGCTTTTGCCCAAGGACAATCAATGAGCATGCAATTGGAAAAGCCCGCGATTAAGGGCTTTTATGTTGGCGCTGACTACATGAACTTGACCGATATCAAAGTTAAGGCAACGGCATTTGGCGGCGCATATTTTCGGGCGACAGGGACAAATGAAAGTAAATCAGAAGGGGGTACTCACGTTGGAATGGCAGGCGTTCGATTGGGATATATTCACCCATCGCCTACCAAGTTTGCTATCGGTGGCGGCGTTCGACTAATTGAAAGCTTCAATCGTTCTGAGTGGGGCGATTCAAAAGTACAGATCGTTATGCCGGAAGCTAACCTTATTTATTCATTTACTGAAAAAGTGAACACATATGGCGGCATCAATTATGCGAAATTTACAGGCTCGTCAGCAGCTAATGAATTTAAACCTCAATTAGGTCTACAAGCGGGTTTGGGGATGAAATTTACACGAGCTATTTCGGCAAACGCTGGCTACACAATGATGGGTGAGACCATCGAAGATGACCGAGTTAAAATGGAATTTGTTATTAGTGGCTTTAATACCAACGTTAATTATTCTTTTTAATATACGTTCTTATTCCTCGGGTGGAATTGCCCGGGGTTCGCCTTTGAGTTGGTCCAACTGACAAATTCCTAACAATTCAGCTTAAACAATACTTTGCATTCAGCATTTGAATGGAAATTAAAAGTCTGTGTTGGATGGAGTCCCGTTGGCAATCTGTAAACGTCGAAATTCTTTTAGCTCCCGGTCTGCCACAAATTCAATATTTAGGTTTGGCCGATCGATCGATTAAAGAGGGTGCTACTCGCGTAAAGAGTGCGCTCCGCAGATCAGGGTTTGAGTTTCCCTCTACCCAACAAATTATCGTTAACATTACACCGTCTTCAGCAGAGAAATCATCGGCCGGAATTGATCTGGCAGTTGCAGTGGGACTTTTGCAAGAAACCGGGCAAATTCCATTATGGGATGGAGAGGATCCCATTGTTTTCGGAGAACTGGGTTTAGATGGAAAGATTGTTATTCCGTCGAATTTTAAGGATGCAAAATTATTAGCTAAGAAAAGATTCGTCGGGAACCCAGGTGATATTTCTTTTGAAGGTCAGTGTTTACATCTACAAAATTTAAAGGACCTCAAAGAATTTAGAGTGTGGGAGCCTCGGGAATACCAAACGGAACCTTCCAAAGCGACCGAGAAATTTCATTACAGTGAGGACCAAGCAGAGTGGTTAGTCCTCCAAAATTTAGGCGAGTTTCATACAATGCTTGCTGGTCCGCAAGGGATGGGGAAATCAACAATTGTTAAAGACTTGCCGAATTTTTTAGAAAAAGATTACGCCGGTGAAAAAATGGAGCGACCGTTTTTAGCGCCTCATCACTCGATTACCATGCAAGCATTGATCGGGGGTGGGGCCTCACCGAAGGCGGGTGAAATTACTCGCGCCCATCAAGGTGTCCTTTTCTTGGACGAGTTTTTGGAATTTGACGTCGATATTATTGAAAGTTTGCGAAGACCTTTCGAGGACGGACAAATTGAAATCACTCGGGTAGGAAGTCAGTGCGTATTTCCCTGCGAGACTACAATTATTGCGGCTACGAATTTGTGTCCCTGTGGAAAGTGGGTTCCCGGACTTAATCGCAATTGCAGTTATTCCCGGCAAAGATGTTTTAAATCTGTTCATCGATTGTCAGGTCCTTTGTTGGACCGGTTTCAGATTCTTTATTTATTGCCGAATGAACGGGCCGTTAGAAATATATCTGCAGATGCCATTTCGGAACGAATCAATAAAATAAGATCTGAAGTTTCTTGGAAAGAAAATTCCTACCCAAGGCCTTTACGATTATGGCCAAGGGATGAATTTAAAACCCACGAATGGGTGCTTATAGATGAATCATTTCAGATTAAAAATGTGTCAGAACGAAGGAAGCTCTCAACGCTCAGGGTCGCTAAAGCCTTCCAATGGATGGATGGGAATCAGTTTATGAGCGAAACCCATATAGAAAAGGCTTTAAGATGGACACTTCATCCCTTTGAAAAGCTCGAGGCTAGCATTTATTGACGATTTCACCGGGTTTAGGTTAGTCTTCCAGCAAGTTCTGGTGATATGGCCGAGGAGTTAGGCAGCGCTCTGCAAAAGCGCGTACGGGGGTGCGAGTCCCTCTATCACCTCCAAATTTCCCTTTTAAAAATTTAGTTTTATTTCGAAAAGGACCCGCCCATCCATGGGCTTCTGCTTCGACGGCTTTGCCGTCGACCCCATCCTGGGGCGCAGAGGTCCTTTTCGAAATAAAACTAAATTTTTAAAAAGGAAATTTGCACTTTGTAGTGGCTCGTGCTTGCCGTGCCGTCGATTTCATCGACGTGCGAGGACGCGCACATGCTCCTCGCCAAAACGCGCCACTGGCGCGTTTTACCGCGGGCACAACCTCTATCACATTACTTGTCGCGCCGCCATTTGTTGGGGGCTCAGGTTTTTAATTCGGCTAAATGTTTTTCTATATTCGTTAGCGTGTCTTTGCTCGCTTGTGGGTTTTTGTTTTCTGTTTTGGTTAGTGCTCTTAGCTTTTTTTCTATGCTTCGCATTTCGCTTTCGAAATCTTCTAATTCTTCGCTGATTAAGGCATCGGCGAAGAGGGCGGTGTAGGACCAGAATAGGGCTGTTCCTATTATCATTAGGATTATTCCTACTACTTTTCCAGTTGGGGTTATTGGGCTTACGTCACCGTAACCTACCGTTGTTACCGTTGAGATTGCCCACCATAGGGTATCTAACAAGGAATGAATATTAGGGTTGTGATCCTTTTCTAGGTAATAAAGGCCTAGTGCTCCGAATGCTATTAGTAAGTTTCCGAAAACGGTTAGTAATGGAAAAACCGGATGGCTGATCAGTCTGATCGCTTTTTTCTTTATGAAACCGTACGTTGGCCAATTTATGGTGAGGCGGCGTTTTTCTTTCATTGCACGAATCTAAGGGCGGCCTAGGTTGATAGCAAATTATTTCCCTTTATTTAGCGAGCTCGTTGGCGATAGCCTGAATTTCTGTATCCGATACTTTGCCTTGCAGAACTGTCATTGGCAGTACGGTATAAATCGCGTTTTTAATATTTAGGAATGAACGCCCTTTTTTCGTTGAGCTCGATATAGCCCCGTGGCAGCCCGCACAGTTGGTATTGTACAATGCTAATCCTGAAACTGGATTAGAACCGGCGTTGTTTGGTAGTGGCTCATCATCGGGCCAAAGGGTATCAAAACTAATCGCGATGGTATCGCCGATGGCGGGACCTTCCGTCGGTTGATAAAGCATTATTGAGGTGGACAATTTCGCTGTCTCCGAAGGTGCAACCGCTTGATTTATTCCTTTAAAGGTTGTGCCTTCTTCATATTTTACACCGTTAATCCAAATATGTATTCCCTGCACCCGTATGGGCCGGGTTGCTGCGGTTACCACTAAGTCCGAAATATAGTATGTCTCGGCAGTTCCATCCGGCGGCATAATTGAAGTAATCGAAATTTGTGCTTGTACGGATGTGGTTGAGAATCCCGATTGAGCTTCGCTGGCTAAATTCCACGAAATTGTTTTAGTTGTTCGAGCAGATCCGATAGTTTTACTTTTAGTTTGATAAAAAGCGGCCGGGGACTCGTCGTCATTAAGTGATGTGAAGGTGTCGCCATTAAATAAAGCTGAAGGTGATCGCATTCCTGATTTGGCATTAAAGCCAGCTCCACAGTTTTGAAAACTGACAAGGATCGAAATACCTGCGAGAAATCTGAAAAACGATTTAAATTTACTCATGCAAATTTAATCACCTTTGCGAGCGTTGCAGAATCGAACTGATTCGGAACGATACTTTCAAGTGCCGAAGCATTCCCATGAAGCTGTAAGTAATTTGCAAAAACCGCAAGGGCGGCGCGAT
>JAZKJI010000117.1:1468-10614 GCA_040384405.1 Bdellovibrionota bacterium | reverse complement strand
CCAGGTATTAATTATCGTTTCGTCAACCGATTGAGTCGCGTTGAAAGCCCCGATTTGACGACCCGTCATTACTGGTCTTTGATTTGGATGATATACAATTATATAACCGCCACCACGTGAACCCGAATCCGCACCGAAACGTGCTCCCGGAATTTCGCTGTTTCCAGACTCAACTGAGCCATCTGAAGTAACGTGAATAAAAACTGATTTACCCAGAACTTCGGCGGTTGAAATAATCCGTCCTAAAAGAATTCCTGCCTTCAAATCCACTGCATCTTGCTCTTCACGGGTTACGTATTGATGAACATCGTACCCACCCAAATCGATAAGGCATGCTCCTGAGTTTCCGTTAATCGTATTAAATGCCAATGCTGCCATCACAACTGTATCGTCGGTTTCTAAGGTCGTCGCATTGATGCCCCAAATTGGTGCCACCGACGAATCGCCTCGGGGGTCCAGGCTTGCAGAATTAATATCAGCAACCTCAATATTTTTCCCGGTCGCGCACTCTGCTAGTTGACCAAGGGTTTTTCCACTCGCCGTGGAAGCAATGTTTTTTCTTTGGCTGGCAGTTAAATTTTTTACCAAGTTAAGTAGAGCATCGCGGTGACTCGCACTTTTTAAAGACTCCCTTAAGCGATTCCCAGGAGTCAATGCGCCGAGGAGGCCCCCAATGGACTGAATATTTTGCGGTGGGTTTGGAATAATAAATGCCGAAGGGTTTTTAAAACTTTGTCCTGTGGTTGTGCCAATGTTTGGTAAGGTGATTCCTCGTGCGCCGGCGGCGTTTACCATACCCATGATGCTGACACGATTCGCACTAGAGTCATCCTGCGAGCGAACATAAAATGGAACAAATGCAGTTTTGGCAATGGCACTGGAGGTCGCTGCCTGCAAAAGACCATTAGAAATTTGACTAATAGGTACGCCATTCACGCAAGGAATCAGGGCACCACCAAATTCGGTTTTGGTGGTGAAATTCGCCGTTGTTCCCAGGCCACAGCGAGCGTAAGATTTTAAAACTTGTCCATTTTTATCTAAAGGAAGTACAGCGCCGGCCATCGCGGCGCCGCCGCTTAAATTTACATGAACATAAGGCATCATTCCGGGCTTGGGATCAAAAAGGGTTTTACATTCTTGGGTCAGACCGGCAGCAGCCACTTCGCTGGATAAAAGTTGTAAAATGGTCGGAGCAGCGAGATAACCTGCAAATGTAGTTAAACCTGACCCTAAAAAATCACGACGGGTGGTGGGCTTTGCATGCCCCGCATTTTTAACATCATTTAGAATTTTCTTTTGACGTTGTTCTTCAACTTCCAAAAGATATTTTTCTTCCGGTGTTAAAGGTGCAATATTTTTTTTCATCTTATACCCCAGTGATCACATTCAAAAATTCTATTTAATATTCGTTTCTAACGCGGCAAAAATTCCCGTGCAGGTCGTTAACATCGCAAGTTTTGTATCGTCTTTTAAGCTGCCAGTGAACGAACCCAAAGCTTGTTTCACAATGGCAATTTCTTCAGGCTTTTCATTACGGGCCCAGGCCGACCGGGCTAATCGACGAATGACATCTTCCACCGCAGTATCAGTCATAAAGTCTGGACCCTTCGTAAAATCTATTTGATTAAAGAATCGGCGATTCGACGACGCTTGAATAGACTCAGCAGCAACCAGATCGGCACAAACACTCCCAGAAATATTTACGATACCGGTCCACATGGGTGCATTTATCGAGTCGGCCTCACCTGATTCGCTGAATAAAGTTCTCCACAATTTAAAATCGTTTCGAGTGCGCTCTGTCGGTTCACCCAATCCTGAAACTGAAATCAGGTTATTTAAAATTTCTTCCGAACTGACGATGCGAACGACTTCAACGGGTTTAGTTTCTATAAGGCCCTGTGGTGTATCAACGAAAGTAGGAGCTTGAACTATCGACTCGCCCGATGGACTCCGAACTGCACTTCCCGGAAAGCGACAACTCTGTAACATCACCGCTGTGCTTAGCAAAACAACCGAATAAAAGAAATTTTTTAGATAAAATCTTATCACTTAATTTCTCCTCGGGATACACGAAGGATGAATTGCAATAATTTCGGCAAGATCTTTAATTTTATAAGTAGCCTCAAAGTCAGATGCGATCGAGCGCACAACTGGCTCTTCGTTGACGCTGGGTTCGCGTTTACAGATTTCCGTGAAAAGGCGTTTTGTCATGCATCGGGAGAACCCCTTCGAATTAGCAATCATTTGACCGAATTCGTTAATTCCCGCACCGGTCAGTGGTCCACGCCACCCGAAACGATCTTTATTAAGCGGGCCGGTTACATAGTTAACCCATTTATTATCTTTAGTAACGAAGCCTTGAGGAAAAATCTGTGCGTTGCTCGAAAATTTTTTCAGCGGAACTCCTGCTGACACGCCAATAGAGTTATTGGGAAAATCCACATAGGCGAAGGCTTGGCGAAGACCATCCATTTGTCCATGGCAAGCTTTGCACGTTGTTTGATATCGAGTGTTTCCGCCCCCGGCGAATCTATCAACATCGCGTCCGATCATGTTGTCGGGACGAGTAGCATCCTTCCATTCTTGAATCGGCGTACAAAGGAATTCACGAAATGTATATTCGACAAGTCGGCGATTTGTTCCTGCGTCGGCGTGAGCTTGCATGAATGCGCGTGTAGTTATCAGGCCGGCCGCATCTGGATTAATCCCGCCTTCGCCTCCAACCCGCTGACCGTCCTCGCGGACCAATACATCGTACAAAGAATACCGAACTTCCAACTGAGAATAATGAGCGTTAGATATTCGGATGGCGCCGTCACTAATATCCGGGAATTTTGTCAGACCCGCTGCGATCATTTTTTCTGGATCCCCACGGTAAAAGAAATTTCCGGTTAGTAATTGTCGAGCGTCAACACCGTCACGGACGGCACCGACAAAAGTAGCCACAAAATCGTTTAATGGAACTTGTGCACTTTCTTCGCGGGTGGACATTTTTTTTGCCATATTCACCAAACGAACATTGTAAAAAGCGCGATCAGAAGTCGCGAGGGCAACTGCCTTCTTTTCGTTACCTGCCGCTACGAGGGTTTCCATTTGGACGACCCGGTTATCGTCAATAGAAACCTTAGTTCCGGTCACACCGACAAAAATATCATAGGCCCTTTTACGAGCGATGGTTATTTCGCCATTTGGGTTTGGCGTAGTTGCAGGAAAGATAAAATATAAGCTTGCGGGTGTTTGTGCCAACCCAATAGGACTATAAAGAACCAAAAGTCCCAAGATGAGATAAAAAAATGTAACTTTTCTTCGTGCTAACATCGAGTAACCCTCAAGATAGATATAAGAAGCAATTTTCAATCCTCTTCATAAGCGCTAGGTTCAAACTCACTTCAGATTTCTGTAGAACCTCTTGAAGGTGTCAAAACAAACAACGAATTGTCTAAAATTTCCCGGCGAAGTTACAAACTCATGGGGACTTGACTGGTTTAATATCGGCTAATTTATGTCTCTACATTAGATGATTTCTAAAACGACATTTCGATTCTAATTCTATTTTTCGACCAACTTGGAGACAGTCAGTATCACGCTTATTTCTGATCGGCGAGAACGGGGCCCTTAATTGGGCTGCCACGCCATTGATGTTTGGTTTTAAATGAGTGGAATACTGTTTGAGAGATCAAGCGTAAACGAATTTCAAATAATCAGTTGTTTTTTCTATTCGCGAAATCAAATTATAAAACATATTTGAGACGATTTGTCTCTTCACCGGTGGCTTCCCTGGATATTTAGGAATATTTAACAAGAATTCAAGAAAATGTTCTCAAGCTCGATTTTCAGAGGCTGGATATTTTTGGTCTTGTGAACTCTTCGATTACTTTTTTAACTTCGTGCCAATCTGTGTATTCGAAATCTTTTTTTGTATCTGTATCTCCACCAGCTTTCTTCGCTATAAATTTCATCAATAGTTTTTCAATGTAGTTATATTGGGTAAAAGTTAATGCTCCACCGAAAATTGCTATTGTTGTTGGTTTCCACGCGGTTTCCTTCAGGAATCGTTCTGCTATATTTTTTTCGGCTGCTTGCACGACGGGATCATCTTTTTGCAAAATACCCAAACAGACCGAAAAAAATAAGCCGGGTACGAGATTTAGAGTTTGAGAGTTCTTTTTCACCCAGGAGCGAAGTTTAGCTGAATATCTCTGAATATGAACGGGTGCGCCGATTATTACCGTGGAGTAATTTGATAAATCGATATCGGGTAAATTCTCTACGTTAAATATGTCGGAAGAAACGCCTTTCACATTTAAGAACTGTTGGATGAAATCGGATATTTTTTTTGTTTGCCCGTTATAACTTTGATAAATAATCAGTACTTTATTCATTAGTTTTCCTATCGTGAGGCCAGAGTTGATAGCTTCCTGAATATCATTAATAGCAAATAGTAGACCGTCGATAGGTCAGAACCATTGTCTATACATATATACAACATTTCACTCTGGTCTTGCACGAGACAATATGTCTCTTTAGGGCTCGCGTTTTGTCTCAAATTCCCATTAATCCTGAACAAGTTGCTGTTTAATTTGATTTCAATCCCCTTAGTGATGGCATAGCCGGTGCATTCTATCTTTAATGTACGAAAAATTATTCTGGAGGAGATATGCAGAACAACGAGCATTCTGATATAAGTCAAAGTACAAAAAAAGATAAGCGAGAAACGGTTAGTGAATTCAGTACAGGCTTATTAGCTGTTGATCCCTCGGGAGACGGGCAAACTCTCGCGCGAAGGCATGTTTCCGAATTTTTAGCGGGGAAGAATTCCGCAATAAAGAAACTGGAAACCGTATCTTGTGTATTTCCCACTGACTTTGGATGGAATGTTGACATCGATCTCGTAAAAACTAAATTTATCAAATCACTTGTTACAAACGAAGTTCATCGAAAGATGGCGGACGAAGGTTATGGGGAGTTGGAGACACATATAATTTTGGCACCCACCGTGTCTCGAATTGCAGCGGCCGATATGATTATCGAAACCGCGAAAAAGAGTAACGCAGGTTTGATTGTATTAGGAACCGAAGCTAAAAAGGGCCAACCGACCGGGTTAGGAAGCCTGGCGGAGATCTTGGTAGGACGGTCTCCGATTCCTTTAATGATCGTTGGGCAGAAGGTTCTCTCCGAACATTCTGATAAGATTTTGATGCCGACTGATTTTACACCTGCATCTGAAATTGCATTTAGAAAATTACTAGCTTGGGCAAAAATCGCTAATAGCTCAATTACTCTTTATTGCCAGGTTCGGTTTTCTGAGATGTCAATTTTTCGTGCTTATGTTCCGGGCCTAACGCCATCATGGGCTGAAGACGCTTGGAAGGCGGCGCTAGATAATATCCAAAAAAATGCAGCTAATTGGCAGACAATAGCGGCAAATTTAGGGGTTAAGTGTGAAACAATAATTGAAGATGGTGCAGTCACCCTAACTGAAGGAATACTAAATAAGAGCAAAGAGTTAAATGCAAATTTAATTGCTTTTGGGGTTGCTCGGCATTCATGGCAACAAATATTTTTTGGGGGCGATTTAAGGGAAGTTTTTGCCGAGGCAAAGATGCCTATTTTGATCTTTCATTCCGAACTAGAGTCGTAAATCAAGAGTGGAGAAGATATGGAACAAATAAAAAAAGTACCCTGTGCTACCTGCAGAAATAATTCATATAACATTATTGGTGGCATGTTATTAATGCTTTTGGGAGTTTTAATTTATATTTTGATTTTTGATGGTAGCGTGGGACGTTATGCAGAGTTACTCCCGTTCTCTTTATTTTTTATATGGCCAATTGCCTTCCAAGGTGTTCATTTTTTTAAAAGGCATTTGACTGAAACAGTTTTGTAAAATCAGTCAGTATAAATCAGTATCAAATATCTGACCAAATTCCGGGGTGACTGCATTTATTTCAAGCTCGAATTCTATTCGGCGGCGCATTTCTTCTGCGGCTTCAGGTTCGCCATGAGTGACGAAAACTCGTCGAGGTTTTTGCTTAAAACCCGAAATCCAGCCTAGCAATCCATCTGCATCGGCATGGGCCGACATTGAATCAATTTGTACTATCTCGGCCCGCATAGGCCAAAATGTTCCGTGAATTTTAATTTCCTCCGCGCCCCTTACGAGGGAGTCACCGCGGGTGCCGCCGGCCTGAAAACCGACAAATACAATCGAGTTTTTTGGATCAGGTCCGAAGGACTTTAAATGGTGAAGGACTCGTCCACCAGTAGCCATGCCACTGGCGGCGATAATGATTTTAGGAGTTTTATTTTCGTTTAAGGTGATTGATTCTTCAGTAGATCCGATCACCCGGGCCGTATGACATATAGAATTGATAATTTCTAAGGACATCTTTGTTTCTTTAGAGTGTTTGCCAAGAATTTGATTTGTTTTTGAGGCCATCGGACTATTTAGGTATACCGGAATATCAGGAATTTGATTTTCTAATTTTAGCTGATGAATATAGTATAGTACCAACTGTGCGCGGCCTACGGCAAAGGAGGGGATAATTACCGTTCCATTCCGATTAAACGTTTTTAAAATAATTTCTTTCAAAGCAGCTTTGGGATCTTGGTTGAGGTGCTTTTTGTTCCCATAGGTCGACTCAATCACCAAATCGTCGCATTCATTTCCATCAAAATGAGGCACGCGGGTAACTGGGTCATCTGTTCTTCCCAGGTCTCCGGAAAAAACAATCGTCTTTCCATCGCCTTTTACTAAAATGCTTGCGGCACCTAGCAAATGTCCGGCGGGAAAAAATTCGAACTCTATTTTATCTGTGGACCCGGGGTGGGAAATTGAAGAACGCTCTTTCCATTTTATCGGGGTAAAGTAATCCATGCAAAGTTTTGCATCTTCTTCTGTGTAGAGTGGTTTTGCTGGACTGTGCTTTGAATAGCCATGTTTATTTGCGAAACTCGCTTCTTCCTCTTGTAAGTAGCCCGAATCAGGTAAAAGCAGCGAGCAAAGATCGATCGTTGCTTGTGTTGCGTAGATTCGGCCGTTAAATCCGCTTTTAATTAATAACGGTAAGTATCCGCTATGGTCCAAGTGAGCGTGGGTTAAAAGAACTGCGTCGATTTCTGAAACATCGAAGGAAAGCTTATCCCAATTTTTTAACCGTAAATGTTTGAATCCTTGAAAGAGCCCACAATCGACCAAAACTTTTGTTTTTCCTTTTGAAATTAAATATCTTGATCCCGTCACCGTCTGAGTTGCGCCTAAAAACTGAATTTTCATTTGTTTCCTCTAGTTCACTAGTACCAGGTTTAAATCGTCCCCATTTTCGTATTTCGTTAGGCTCTGAATTGTAGTTGCGGAAATATTGTGAATTGCCTCTTTCGTTAAGAACCCTTGGTGTGAGGTAACTAAGACGTTAGGAAAGGTAAGTAATCTTGCCAAAATATCATCGGCAATTCCAACATCCGACAAATCATTAAAGAAAACCCCGGACTCCTCTTCGTAAACATCCAAACAAGCACCTCCAATGGTACCTTTCTTTAAAGAGTTAATCAGAGCTTTGGTGTCGATCAATCCGCCGCGACCGGTATTGATAATAATTGCATTGGTTTTTAATATGGCTAGCGCTTCTGCGTTCAGTATATGAAATGTTTCTGCTGTAAACGGAACGTGTAAGCTTACTATGTCAGACTTCTTCAGCAACTCCGGCAGTGTAATATAGGAAATTTTGTTTTGTTCTGCCCACGATTTATCTGGAAATTTATCGAAGGCCAAAACGTGGCATCCATACCCTCTCATTATTTCGGAAAAAACCTTTCCGATTCTGCCGGTACCAATGACGCCCACAGTTTTTCCGTGGAGATCAAAACCAATGAGGCCTTCCAATGAGAAATTCATGTCGTGAACACGATTATGGGCTCGGTGAATTTTACGGTTAAATGTTTGAAGTAAAGCGACCGCGTGTTCGGCAACCGAATACGGAGAATAGGCAGGAACTCTGACAACCTTAATGTCTAATTCCTTTGCGGAATTTACATCAACATGATTATAACCAGCCGATCTAAGCGCGATTAATTTTACTCCGAGTTTATTTAGTACTAAGAGAGTTTCGCGATCAGCTTTATCATTTGCGAAACAAGCGATTGCTTTACATCCCCGCGCTAATTCAGCCGTGCTTGGACCCAAACGAACTTCCAAAAATGTTAATTCATGGCGACTCTGATTTTCGTCCAATAGTATTTGTCGTTCGAAATTATGGGTGTCAAAGACGGCCACTTTCATGAGTTCTGATTATCCTTTGGGGCGCGTTGAATGATGGATAGGTTTTAATTTTAAATCGTCTAAATGCTTTTCTATTTGTAATAAAGCATCATGGCTTCCCCGAGAGTTTAGTTCACGTCCTTCGGTTAAAGCTTTGAGCTTTCTTTCTATTGCTCGGATTTCGCTTTCGAAGTCTTCGATTTCCTCACTGATTAATGCGTCGGCAAATAGGGCGGTGTAGGACCAAAACAGCGCGGTTCCCACGATCATTAAAATAATGCCAATTATTTTTCCCATTGTTGTTATCGGACTGACATCTCCGTATCCTACAGTGGTCACTGTAGATACCGCCCACCATAATGTATCTAATAAGGTTTGAATATTAGGGTTGTGGTCTTTCTCGATAAAATAAAGACCAACGGCACCAGTGGCTATAAGTAAATTTCCGAAAATTGTAAGGATGAAAAACACGGGGTGGCTAATTAATCTTATCACCTTCTTTTTAATGAAGCGATAAGTAGGCCATTTTAAGACATGTCGTCGTTTTTCACCCATTCAAATAATTTAATGCGCCAAACGGGTAGTTAGCAATTCATTGAAAGCTTTTAGTGCGTCAACCCAGGTAAATATACCAACTAATTTTTGGTTATCGCATACTAAAGCGCAACCGTACTTATTGAGTGCCATCTGAGCGCATACATCATTGAGCGGCGCATTCGGTGCAACGATGAATGGATTAGGTGTTAGCGCTTCTTCGACGGTCACTTTTTCAGGATCGACATCGCGAAAACTTTCTACTAATCGCACATCGCGTTCGGACAGGATTCCGATCAATTTACCGGCATGTAATACGGGTAAATGTCTGACTTTATATTCATGCATCATCTTT
>JAZKJI010000117.1:0-1458 GCA_040384405.1 Bdellovibrionota bacterium | reverse complement strand
GAATACTTTTCATTACTGCTCCTAGAGTTGTTGGTCTTACCCCAAATTAAGAGCAAGCAGTGGGCCGCCCTAGGACAAATATAGTCGTTTTGATTTTGAAAGCGGGACAACTTATGCTTTCGCCTGACAAAAAGTCCCACGAGGACATGGCTCGGCGACAAACATGATTGACGCTTAAGTGACAAAATTTTAAAAGCTTAGCTATGGAATCCATTATGCAAGCGGGGTTCGCCGCCGAAGTTTACTATCGGTGCGTCGAGGACTGCTTTGAACCGATCATGCTTACCGATATTAAAGGAACGTTAAAGTACGTTAACCCGGCATGGTGTTTAACCTACGGTTATACAAAAGATGAAGCCATCGGAAATAGTCCCAAGCTACTAAGATCAGATTACCAAACCGACGAGTTCTATCGTCAAATGTGGGCAACTATTTTGAATCCAAAAATTGGATTTTGGCGCGGGGAAATAGTGAACCGGGCAAAAGATGGGCATTTCGTTCCGGTCCTGTTAACAATTACTCCGTATCGCGGTCCCGCAGGTGATATTTTAGGTTATATGGGAATCGCAGTTGATCTCAGTGAGCAAAAATCCATGGAGCAACAAATTATCAGGCAAGATCGTTTAGCCTCCGTCGGAATGTTGGCTAGCGGAATGGCCCATGAAATTGGAAACCCGATGGGAGTTATCCGCGGGCGAGCCGAATTACTTCGGCAACAAGTGAAGGATAACGAAGCTGCCGAAAAAAATCTGGAAGTGATCATTGGTCAAATTGACCGCATTACCGGGTTGATACAGTCACTTCTTAAAGTAAGCCGTGTACCCGACGTGATATCACTGTCACCCATTGCCTTACAACCGGTGGTGGATGAGGTGGGAGTCCTTTTGCGCGAAAGCTGCCGTAAGGCTAACGTTGATATCTTGATTCATGATTTAAAATGCAATGTTCTAGCTGAACCAAGTAACCTGCAGCAAATTATCCTTAACCTAATGATTAACTCACTTCATGCGATTGAGGACCAAAATTCTAGGGGACCCAGTCCTTTATTGAATGAAAAGCGGCCAAGACACTTTCTGGATTTGTCTGCCGACTGCGACGCGGATTTTTGTTATATAAAAATTAAGGATAGTGGGTGCGGTAGGCCCTCAGAAAATCTTCAAAAGATTTTCCGAATTTTCTTTACGACGAAGGCGGCAGGTAAGGGAACGGGAATGGGGCTTGCCATTGCCGCTAAACAAATGGAAGAAATGAACGGTTCTGTCAACTGCTTCAGCGATGGTGCGGGCTTCGGAGCTACCTTTGTTTTGACATTACGGCGAGCAAAATAAATTTTACTGATCGTCTTTAAACTGTTCTGAGTCGTTAGTATCCAAGACAAATCCGTAAACTCTTTCTTTACGGTACAATGTGCGGCGATTAATTCCCAATATTTGCGCTGCTTTTTCTTTTCGGTCAGCC
>JAZKJI010000116.1:402-7863 GCA_040384405.1 Bdellovibrionota bacterium | reverse complement strand
TGAACTTGGGAATCATGCAGTCCCGTTGTCACCAACATGTTTGGGTAAGGGTGCCGCCCAACATTATCATAAGGCGAGTAACTTTTAATATAATCGTAAAACTGTTTTTCGTTTGGATTTCCCCACTCGTCATATTCACCAGTTGTTAATGGAATGGTGTCGTCCAGCATAGTTGTCACGACATCGACAAATGGTACCTGAGCAACAATTCCATTATAAAGATCAGGACGATCATTGATGATTGTTCCCATTAATAATCCACCGGCACTTCCGCCCATTGCGTATACACGCTTACTGTTGGCGTAATTATTTTTAATCAGCCATTCGGTTATATCAATAAAGTCGTTAAAGGTATTTTTCTTATTGAGGACTCGTCCGTTGTCATACCAAGCCCGCCCCAATTCTGATCCGCCCCGAATATGGGCCATAGCAAAAACAAATCCGCGATCAATTAGCGAAAACATGGAACTCATAAAGTAGGCGTCCATAGACATACCGTAAGAACCATATCCGTAAACCAACATGGGGTTTTCACCCTTTGGTTTAATATCTTTTAACATTAATAATGAAACAGGAACTTTTGTTCCGTCACGGGCAACGACCCATAGTCGCTCTGTGCGGTAGAGTTCAGGATTATAGGAAGGCACTTCACGGGTTTTTCGTAATGTTTGCTTTTGAGTTTCTAAATCCAAATCAAAAGTACTCTCTGGTAAGCGTAATGATTCAAAATCAAACCGTACAAACGTTGGCTCATATTCGACGTTGCTATGTAAAGAAAGCGAATAAGAAGCGTCCTGAAAAGGCACTTCAAACATTTTCATAGTATCGCGCCGATAGATTCTTAAATGATCTAGGCCGTCTTTTTTAGTTAATACGACGAGGTGATTCTTAAAAACTTCCACGTCTCCGAGTAATTCATCCGTGCGATGCGGAAGAACCTCTTTCCAATGTTTCTTATCGGTTTTTTCAATGGGAGTTTCCATCAGTTTAAAATTCGGAGCACCGTCATTAGTAAACACATAAAAGCGGTCCCCACCATCAACCACACTATATTCATGTTCGCGGTGTCGCGGATAAAATACTTTAAATGCTTCGGTCGGGCGGTGGGAAGACACATACCTGATTTCACTGGTCAGCGTGCTGCTGGAAGAAATAAAAATATAATTTCTGGGTAAGCCGCCTTGGCCAACGTGAGCATTAAAAGTTTCATCTTTCTCTTCAAACACTAAATCTTTTTTATGTGTCTTAATGTTGTAACGATAGATCTTATCTGCCCGTAAAGTTTTAGGGTCTTGCTGGGAAAAGAACACAGTTTCATTGTCTTGAGCCCAAACCATGTTCCCGGTCATATTTTCTAATTTTGCATCCAAGTTTTTACCGGTTGATAAATCTTTAAAATGAATATTAAAAAATCGGCGGCCCTGGCTGTCTACACCGTAAGCCATTAATTTTGTGTTAGGGCTAATCATTGGACCCGTCGTTTGGAAATAGGCAAGACCCTTTGCCATTTCATTTCCATCCAATAACGTTTCTTCGCGAGAGCCTTCTTTAACTAATTTTCGCATATAAACCGGGTATTGCTTCCCAGTTTCAAATTTCGACCAATATTGGTACTCGCCTTTTTTAAAAGGGTAAGAGCTGTCATTTTCTTTGATCCGGCTTTTCATCTCTAGAAAAAGTTTTTCCTGTAAAGGTAAAGTGTGGGCCATAACTTCATTGGTATAAATATTTTCATTTTGTAAGTATTTAACTACTTCCGGATTTTCACGTTCACGTAGCCAGAAATAGGGATCCGACCTTTTGTCGCCATGCTTTTCCAGCGTGTACGGTTTTTGTGCCGGTTTGGGAAAATTCTGGGGATACTTATGCATACATGAAACTCCTGCTAGGCTACCTAAGGTTGCCAATAGATACACGAGACGCGACATAACACTTCCTTGTAATGACAATAAAAAAACTAACTTGAAGCGTGGGTAAGAAGTTCTTTGGCGTGAAGTAAGCTGGTCTTAGTGATCTTTTCGCCCGAAATTAAGCGTGCGATTTCTTCCACCCGGTCTGCCGAAGCTAACTCTTTTACTTCCATTTTCACGGAACCTTTTTGAGGTGCCTTGTTAATCGAAAAGTGTACATCCCCATAAGCCGCTACCTGAGGTAAGTGAGTCACGCAAATGACCTGCTGACCTTTAGCAATGGACTTAAGTTTAATTCCAACTTTTTCCGCCGTGTTGCCCGACACCCCAGCATCCACTTCATCAAACAAATAAGTTCGAGGCTGGGTAGAAGAGCCCACTACTTTTTTAAGTGATAATAAAATACGGCTTAACTCTCCGCCCGAAGCAAATTTAGAAAGTGGTCTAACCGGATCTTTCGCGGAAGTTTGAGTCATGAATTCCACATTCGATAAACCATTTGGATGTAAATCCTGAAGCGCTTCAACTTGGATATGAAATGTCACACCCTTCATATTTAAATCCAGAAGTTCTTTATTAACTTCTTTGGCTAACTTTTTCCCACCCATGACGCGAAGTTGGTGAAGTTCTGTTCCAATGGCGTAGAGTTCACGTTCCCACTTTTCGACATTTTTACGAAGTTGTTTTTCTTCTTCATCCAAACGTTCAAGTCCCGCGATTTCATTTTCGATTTCAACCAGGCTTTTTAGAATATCTCCAAGGTCGGGTCCGTATTTCTTTTGAAGTTTGCGAAGTTGGCTTAAGCGCTCTTCTTTAGCCTCTAAAGCTTCGGGATCAGAATCTAGATTATTTAAATATTTTTGCAGACCAAATGAAACATCCTGAAGGATTTGTTCGGCTTCATTTGCCCGTTGGGTTACCAATTCAGAAAATGAAGGATCAAGGGCATCAACTTCACTGGCTTTTTTCTCTAGAACGCGAAGCTGACGAAGCACGCCTTCGGAATCGTCTTCTAAAATTTGGGCAACTTGTCCAACTAAGCCAATGAGCCGGCTTGAATTTTTTAATTTACGAACTTCCGTTTCTAATTCGATGTCTTCGCCCGGAGCCAAATCCAAGGCGCTGATTTCTTGTTTTTGAAACTGAAGGTAATCAAGTCTTTGATTTTTATTTTTGCTTTGCGATTGGATATCAGTAATTTTTTGAAGTGCGCTAAGGCGCTGCTGATATTTTTCTTCGTATAGATTTCTTTTACCCCAGGCTTCTGAGTACTGGTCTAAAAGATCCAGGTGATAACTTTTGCTCATCAAGTTTTTATTTTCATGTTGGCCGGTCATCTCGATTAACGGAGCAGCAGGGCCCGTGACTTCGATTAAGGGTGCAACTATGTCCCGAAGTTGCGAAAGTGTGCTTGCGTGTCCATTTAGGAAAACGCGGGACTTATCACCGGCAGCGATTACACGGCGAACAATTAGGTGATCGTCTTCCAAGGGAATACCAAGTTCTTCCATTCGTGCTTTGATATCGGCACGATGGTTCAGATCAAACACACCTTCTACGGTTGCATGGGGTTGGCCCGTGCGCACACTATCAGAATTTGATTTTTCGCCCATTAAGAGGCCTAAGCTTTTCAATAAAACAGATTTTCCAGAGCCGGTTTCGCCGCTCAAAATATTTAAGCCTGCTTGAAAGCTTAAAGTTATATTTTCGATAATGGCAAAATTGGAAACTTTCAGTTCGATTAACATCGTTAGCTCCTTAACCTTCTAAATCACCTAAGGTAGTTAATTTTATGCACCTTAGATTAAAAATTACTTCAATTTCGATCCCCGAATTTTAACTTATCCCGTAGCAAACGGAAATAGTTGTGGGAGGGCGATCGGACTACCAAATGATCATAGGGGCTTTTTCGGATACGGACCACATCATTTTGCGCGATTTCCATCTGCTTTTGCCCATCAACCACGAAATGCGCTTTTTGGCCCATTCCTTCTAATTTAAACGACAGATCTTTGTCTTCAGGCAATATCAGTGGGCGGCTTGTCAATGAATGGGGAGCAACCGGAGTAATTACAATAGCTTTTACATCAGGATCCATAATCGGTCCGCCAGCTGCCAAATTGTAAGCAGTTGAGCCCGTAGGGCTGGAAATAATAATCCCATCAGCTTTTACTTCGTTTACTAAAAAAGAACCTTGGTAAATCGCGGTATTAATTAATTGCGAGTAAGAACCGCGCTCAATCACAATATCGTTTAGCGCGTGAAAAGATCCTAACAATTTATCCCTGCGATAAATTTCCGCCAGCAACATTGATCTTGGGCAAAGATTCATTCTGGAAGCTAGCACATCTTCCAGAACAGTTTGAATTTCGTCACCGCTGTGAATGGTTAGGAATCCCAGGGATCCCATATTAAAAGCGACAATCGGAGTTTGCCGGCCATTGAATAATCGAACGGCCCGTAAATAAGTTCCGTCCCCGCCAAGAACGATGACCAAAGCAATTTTTTCTAACTCGGCATCTGATTTAATTTGTTTAGTTCCAGATAAAACTTTTTGATCGGGCGCTGTCCATACGTGAAATCCACGCTCGGCTAACCAAGGAACAACTTCTTTCGCCGCGGCCATCGCTTTTTCAGTATGACCCCGGTAAACCAATGCAACATGGGAACCTGCGCTTAACTTCAATGTGGGAAATTTTGCGTTCAACGATGCAGAACTTTTCGAGCTGCCAGCGCTACTTTTTGAAGATTTTTTGGCTAGTTTTGCAGGCGCCGTGGATTTGTTTGTAGAAGCCATGCTGGCTTTTCCATTTTTCAATTTCATGGCACCAACCCGTCACGGCGAAGTAATGCTTTGGCATCAGGTTCGCGTCCTCGGAATTCCTTGTATAAATCCATCGGGTGAGAAGTGCCACCGCTAGAAAGTAATTTTTTAAATTTAGCCGCTACATCCGCATTAAACAAACCAGCTTCTTTAAAGTATTCGAAAGCATCAGCATCTAAAACCTCGGCCCACTTGTAAGAGTAGTATCCAGCTGAATATCCACCCGCAAAGATATGGGAAAATGCGCAAGAAGAGTTTGTTCCCGGAATTTTATCCATCAGGCGGGTGTGGGCAGTGGCATTTGTTTCAAACACATCCACATCACCAATCTGTGCGGCTGGAGTCGTGTGGTAAGCCATATCCAACAAAGCAAAAGACAATTGCCGAAGGGCAGCCCAACCAGATTGAAATTGTAATGATTTTTGCAAGCGCTGGAATAAATCTTTTGGTAACGCTTTTCCTGTTTCGTAATGTTTTGCATACAGAAGGACTGCTTCTTCTTCATCGACCCAGTTTTCCATAATTTGAGATGGAAGTTCGACGAAATCCCAAAATACGTTTGTGCCAGCCAGTGACCGGTAATAAACATCGGAAAGCATTCCGTGAAGGGCATGGCCAAACTCATGAAACAAAGTTTTCACTTCATCTAACGTTAGTAAAGAAGGCGTTGTCGCCGTCGGCTTTGAAAAGTTACAAACGATGCTGATATGAGGACGTAAAACTTTTCCACCGGTTAGCCCCTGTACACGGTAAGAAGTCATCCATGCGCCAGCTTTTTTAGATTCCCGAGGGAAAAAATCGGCGTAGAAAATTCCTACGTACTTATTCGAGCCCGCCTCTGTCACCGTATAAACTTTAACATCTTCGTGATAGCGAGGAATTTGTGTATTTTCCTCGAACTGCAGTCCGAATAATCTGCGCGCATGTTCGAAGACACCGGTAATCACATTGTCTAATTTAAAATAAGGGCGAAGCTCTTCTTGGTTAAAGCTATATTTCTTTTCGCGAAGTTTTTCGCTGTAGTAACCGAAGTCCCACGGTTTAAAATCTTTGATCCCATCAGTATCGATTGCAAATTGTTTCACTTCGTCTAAATCGCGTTGGGCTGCGGGTTTTGCTTTTTCTAAAAGATCCCGTAGGAAATCAAAAACTTTTTCCGGAGTTTTAGCCATGCGCTCTTCAAGAACAAATGCCGCGTGATTCGGAAAACCCAAAAGTAGGGCGCGCTTTTCGCGAAGGTCTAAGATCTGCCGGATATTATTTTGGTTATCGTATTCAGTGTTAAAAGCACGTGACCCGAAAGCAAGCCACATCTTTTCACGAAGGTCGCGGTTTTTTGCATACGTTAAAAATGGAAGGTAACTTGGAAACTGCAATGTAAACAACCACTGCTCGGGTTTACCTTTGTTTGTCGCATTCTGTTTGGCTTCTTCGATAACATTCGTGGGAAGTCCCTCAACGTCAACTGCTTTGGTGACCCAAAGTTCGAATTCATTGGTTGCCTTTAAAACATTCTGGGAAAATTCGGGAACCAATCCAGCAAGTTTTTGATCGATCTCGCGAAGTTGATCTTTTTTGCCGGCATCAAGTAAAGCACCGTTTCGAACAAAAGATTTATAGGTTTGTTCCGAAAGTTTTTTCTGTTCTAAATTAAGTTTTGCCGGTGGATTGTCATGAACTTGTTTTACTTTTTGAAACAAGGTTTCGTCCAAAGAAATATCAGAACCGTAACTTGCAAGTATTTGATAAATTTGAGGGGCGATTTTTCGATGCTCTTCGGTTCCGTTGGCATTCTCTAAATTTCCAAAAATTAAAGAGATCGCATCAACTTCATCGGAACTTATTTCTAGTGCTTCGATGACGTTTTCAAAAGTGGGATTTTGAACGGATTTAATTTTTTCGATTCGTTCTTTAGTTAATTTGATCGCAGTTTCTAAAGCTGGGGCGAAATGTTCAGTTTTGATTTTATCAAATGGAACTACGCCGTCGAATCCTGTGAATGTTGAAAGCAGGGGATTGTTATTTGCCTGTCCTTGCATGTGCCGCTCCTTGGATATTCTGGGAACAATTTCGTATTGTCAGAATAGCAAAAAGTAGCATGAAAAGAGGCGGGATTTAAGTGTTGGCCATGACCAACACTTAATAATGCGAGGTATAATATTATCGAGTACAGATTCCTAGGCGGCCAGACTGATAAAGCGGTCGGCAAACACCAGTTGGGCAGCTGTTTGGCTGATCAATCGCGCAACTCCATGCAACGTTGGTGTAACAACCGTTATTTTGCATTTGGTTTTGATTGATATTGCTGTACTGAGGGAAATTTGTGTAATGGTTATTAGTGATGTCGCCACCGTTGTAATAAACTGCATTTCTAGCAACGTAAGAAAAATAGTTATTACGTACGCAACCAACTCCGAACACGCCGTTATAAACTGGGCGCGATCCAATCCCGCAAGCGCAAAGGTTTGGCATTTGGTTTACACCAGCTTGGCCATAAATATTTTGATTATAAATATTTGAGTAACCACCTTGGTTAATTGGCAATCCACCGCCGTAACCGCCGCCATAACCACCGTTATAACCTGAATTATAGCCGCCACCGAATCCCGCAGAAAAACCAGCAGAGTATCCAAAGCCTGCATAGTTATTTCCATATTGACGTTGGCCATAACGAGGACCCGCATAACCGTCTCCGTAATAAGGAGCTTGTTGAGGGTAACCGTAACC
>JAZKJI010000116.1:0-392 GCA_040384405.1 Bdellovibrionota bacterium | reverse complement strand
AGTATTTGGTAAACCAGATCCATACCCATAACCGTATCCATTGTTCGGGTACATCATGAAAGCGTTTCCGCCTGATTGATATATAGTGTTGTTACCACTGCACAGGCTTTGATTATATAAACACGCCGTACTTACACTTGTACTAGCGACGTTACCGTCATCACCTGATTTACTTTTTCCACAACCAACTGCTAAAACCAACAGGGTTAGTGCAAATAGATTCCTCATAGTTCACCTCGTTCTCTTTTGATACACGTTCGGTGCCACCTTCTCTCTCGTGTTTTAGTACTTCTTTCCTGTTCACGCTCTTTACACTGCGACACTTTTTGTCTTGTTCGTCGCTGGCGGGGGACTGGGTTGGGGGATTTCGGGAAGGCTTTTTGGGGGCCGGG
>JAZKJI010000115.1:0-2366 GCA_040384405.1 Bdellovibrionota bacterium | reverse complement strand
TTCTTTTTTGAACCGCGGGAAAATCCTGATCGTTGTTCACGAGTTTCAGAAGCAACCGCCGTTGCAGGTTCTGATTTTCTGCGCGAGCCTTTTCCGCCGCGACCTTTGCTGTCACGACGTCCACCGCGAGCCGGGCCAGAATCAGCTGAAGCAGCAACTTCTTTTTCGCGCGGTCGTCCGCGGCCACTGTCACGGCCACGTTTTTCATTTTGCGGACTTCTTCGCCCACGCCCGCCACTGGCCGAAGCTGCCTTGCTTAAAGCTGGATCGATAATGAAGTTAATTTGCCCTTGTTCAATATCCACGGATGCTACAATAATTTTTAAAGTGTCACCGATTTGATAGCTTAGGCCTGAACGTTTATTTGTCAGGGTCAAATTTTCTTCGTCAAACTCTAAGCGTTCACGGGATAAATCTTCGATTCGAACCAATCCATCAATATCGTATTCGCGAAGTACAACGAAAACCCCGAACTTAGTAACCGAGCTAATCATTCCTTCAAATTCTTCACCTAAGAAGCGTCCCATGAAGCGGGCTTTTTTAATTGCTTTGATTAAGCGCTCTGCTTTGGCAGCTTTTTGTTCGGTGGCAGAAAGGTGAGTTCCTGCAGACGCTAAATCATCTTCGGCAATTAATTTATAACGGGAATTTGGTAAAATTAATGATTTAAGTAAGCGGTGTACAACTAAGTCAGAATATCTTCGGATCGGAGAAGTGAAGTGCGTGTAATTTTCAAATCCTAATCCGAAGTGACCGCGATTATCCGCACTATACTTTGCTTGGTTCATGGATCTTAAAGTCATCGTATGAAGTGCAGAAGCTTGCGGAGTTCCCGCGAATTCTTCTAACGCCCGGCTGATGCGCTTTTGCAGCTGGCCTGAATCCAAAGTAATTTTTCCGCCAAAACTGATGATAAAATTTTGAAGCTTTTCAATGCTGTCTTCAAAAGGTGGTTCATGGATTCGGTAAATTGCAGGAATATCTTTAGCATTAAAGAATTCAGCGGTTGCAACGTTTGCCGCTAACATCATTTCTTCGATTAGCCTGTGTGAAAATAAACGCTCTGATCTGATGACATCAACTGGTTCACCTTTAGCATCGATGATAAGTTCTGTTTCGGGGATTTCTAAGTCTAAAGACCCTTCTCGGAACCGTTTAGCCATCAGAATTTTTGCTAAATCAGCAGCGAGTAAAATATTTTCTTTTACATGGGCAAATGCGGGGATGTCGGTTCCGTCTATAATTTCTTGGGCTTCGCCGTAAGTAACACGGGCTTTACTTTCCATCACGCCTTCATAGAATTTCGCGCCAGTTTTTTGACCTTGATAATCAAAATCCATTTCGGCGACAACACACAGGCGTGGGACCTTAGGATTCAATGAACATAAATGATTACTTAAAATTTCGGGAAGCATTGGAACCACAAAATTCGGGAAGTAAACGCTGTTCCCGCGAAGGTAAGCTTCTTTATCCAGTGGAGTATCAGGAATCACGTAGTGACTGACATCGGCAATTGCAACGTAAAGTTTAAAACCATTTTTGTGATGCTCGACTAATATAGCGTCATCAAAATCTTTGGCCGTTTTACCATCGATAGTAATAAGATTTTTTCCACGTAAATCAACCCGGTCAGCGAAATCAGCTTGCGAAGGATTCGGATTATAACTCTTAACCTGATGAATGACCTCATCCGGAAAAACATCAGGAATTTGTTGAATAGCGATAACTCGTTTCACATCGTTCATCGGATCTGCAACGTCACCTAAGACTTCCAGTACTTCGCCTTCAAATTGATTTCCATTTTCAGGATACTGAGTGATTTGTGCAGTAACCAATTTTCCGATTCCAGAATTTCCCGCTTTATCCCAAGGGATTTTTAAATCCTCGCCCCAATTACCACCGTCGTCTCGAATAACTGCAAATTTATCATTTAATCTTAATAGAGTTCCGGCGACTTTTAGGACTCCGCGACTGACAACACTGATGATCTCTCCGCGGAAGCGTCCGGTATTACCCTCGGCAAATGGTTCCACCATAACTTTATCGTTAGTGAAAATACCCTTCATATTATTTTTAGGTATATAGACATCAGGATGTTCTTTTGATTCGGGAATAAAAAAACCGAATCCATCTGGATGTCTTTTGATTGTGCCTTGAAGATATTTCTGTTTAGAACGCATCTTGTTCCTTATCTGCCTCAATAAGGATTGTGCGGTTAGATAACTTGGAAGTCGAGCTCCCCCACATCAAAATAATCCCGTACCGCGCCGCCATCGCCCTGCACGGTCAAAGGCTCTCCTGTCCGCACCGCATGCAGCGCAGCGGGAATAAGGGAATGTTTCTTCGTCCACGCCCCCACCGGGTTT
>JAZKJI010000114.1:1909-8549 GCA_040384405.1 Bdellovibrionota bacterium | reverse complement strand
GTGGGAGTTGGCGACATTAGCATTGGCATTAACATTTGTTTCAGTCTAGTTGTTGGTTTGCTGATGTCGGTTGAGTTTTCGGCTTCTGATACTGATACGGATGATGTTTTGGTCTAGATATCGGTTGTGGGATTTCGGAAGCAAACGAAGTGATGCGAACCCTCCCCTCCTGGGGCGACCAATCGACTTTTGATCAAGGGCCAGATGCAAGGCGGAGGTTGCTGCTTATCGCGGAGGCGTGCTACGTGCACGTTGGAGAGATAAGCAGCGGCCGACAACGACGTCAGCTGGTCACTAAGCAAAATCGTCCCCAACTGAATATGTACTAGAGATGAACTTCCAAAGCAGAAAAGGCGCAGTACCGAAGTACTACGCCCCTTAAGTTTTATAGTTGAAAAACAGACTTACAGTAAGCTGCGATTTTGCGTTTGCGGGCTGCTGATGGGTCTATTTGGTATTGTTTTACTTTTCTATACAAAGTGGCGCGTCCGATACCTAAAGCTTTTGCTGCTTCAGTTAGATTTCCTTTGTATTGGTGAATAGCAGATTCGATGGCGTGAGCTTCGATGTCTTCCATTCTTTGCACTTTTGAATCAGCTGCAGTTGCTGTTGGAAATGGCAATACGTTGTTAGTTCCGTATGTCACAGGAGCTGCACCAGTTGTTAGAGCAGGTAATCCCTGAACTAGCTGGGCTCTAAAGAAATTACTCTCTAGTCCTTCTTTCCATTGAAAAGGTGAATAACATAGAAAAGTCATATCATGACCTTCACAATATTTTTTTGCATTATCGATCTGTTCAGGTTGGTCGCAGACCATGATCAAAACTGGACGTGCCATTGGAATCCTCCGTTAAATTCTCAAAATTAGTCGATGCTCACAAAGGAGTTATCGGAGTTCGATTTTGAGAATAAAGGGCTTGAATGAAATTCTATAACAAAGTCTGGGTCTAGCCGAAAGCCATCTCAAATATAAACACTTTGGGATTCAATTCGAATTAAAAGTGGTTATAGAAATTTGCATGGTCCAGGAAAAAGTAAGAAAAATTTCTCTAAGGCTCTCAAAAACTCTTACTAACTGCCCGCTTTACCTGTTTTGACAGACATCAAACTAACTACCTACACTAACTAAAGTGAGACAACTTAGATTTAATCCACGCAACTTTGCCCTACTCGTAATTGCTTTGGTTTTTACAGTTCCTCACATTTGGTCAGCTCAGTTTTATCAAGGCTATTACTATCCTAAGAAATGTTTTATCGCATTTATCATTGCACTCGCCGCTTTTGCATTAGCTTTTGAAAAACGATTACTACTTCCTGAAAAAAGAATTCTGATTTTATCGGGAATACTTTTAATTTTAAAAGTCATCGCTACTCTTTTGAATTTGAATTGGGTTACTTTCTTTAATCTGACGGATGCCGTGGCCTTAGGTGTTCTATGCATTTACTTTATGACGGCCTGGCAGAATCACAAATTGGCGCTGACGGATTTGTATTGGATATTTGCGATTTCGGGCTTTGTTATTTGTGCGGTTTCAATTCAGCAATTCATAAATGCTAGAATTCTAATTGGACAAGGCAATCCCCTTTTCTTCAGCGGCCACTTCGGAAACATCAATATGATGACCGAGTATTTGATTTTGCTGACACCGCTGGGACTTTATCTTCTGAAAGAAACTCACGGCTGGCGCGGTTATATTATTCAATTCATCATGACGTTTTGGATATTTTTTATTTTGGCCGGCCAAAGTCGAACGACTTGGCTGGGATTAGCGTTTTGTTTTGGCTATGGGCTTTTCAAAAAACTTAAGAAAAAAGAGTGGGCGACTTTTGCATTAGCAGCAGCACTGTTTGTAGCAACCTGGTTTATTCCTAATCATGGTCAAGATTATGCCGAAGCCAAAAGAGTCTCTGTCATTGGCCGCATGGAAATTTATCGTGGCGCAATCAATATGCTTCTAGATAATCCACTGGGCGTGGGCGGAGGAGAGTTTGAATATAGTTATCTTCCCTACCAACTCGGGACGACCCACACTCCCCGTGAATTAGTCAGATACGAGTCACCCCATAGTGAACCAATGAAGTGGGGAATCGAAAATGGTTGGGCATTTTTATTGGTAAATAGTTCGTGGTGGTTTGTCTTAATGTTTTTGGTTTGGAGAATTCCCGGCTCACCTTCCGCCCAAACATTTTATCGCACTTCGTTTGCGGTGATGATTCCGCAAGTTCTTTTCCAATTTCCATTTGATGATCCAGCTTCTTATGTGGTCATTGCTTTAATGTTGGGGTTAATATTCCTGGCCATTAAGGGCGCGGAATACCCATTCAAGAAATCATTAAAAGTATTTGTGGTGATTGCTGCCCTATTTTTTACAGGTCGTGCGGTAACCGAAACCGCCAATAAATGGATCGATTCACAACTAAACAAAGATAAAGAAGCTACCCGGCTGGGTTGTGAAATCGATCCGACCAATTGGCGGGTTTGTTTTTACCACGAAATGATTTTGATTCAGTCAGATTATGCCGCGGATGCCGTACCTATTGCGAAGTGGCAGTTGCGACAACGTCCTTTTCAATTTCATAATTTAAGAATTCTGGGAATTCACCAATTTATGACCGGCGATATTCAAAAAGCCTGCGAAACGGCCCATGTCTATGATTCCCTATTTAAAGGGAATAGTTATTTTACGCCAATTTTGGCCGAGAAATGCATAGGCGCTACGCCACCATTTAAATTTGAAAACAGCAGCCAGTTTAATCGGGACTACAGAAACTGGCTTTCCACCCAATTATAATTTTCGGGCAAAAAAAATCCGCACTTTTTATGTACGGATTTTATATTCAGGAATTTTATTTCCCTTTAATTTAAAATTTCAAAAATTATCTGCGGCCGGATTTAATCTTTAACTGAAGTTTAGAGATTAAATGAACTGCCATTTTTTCCTGAACTTTACACATTTTAAGTTCATCACGGCGATATGAACGTTGAGAAGGAGTTAATGTTCCAGTCTCTAATTCCATTTCGTAATCAAGTTTAGAAGCACGGATGCCTTCTAATTCTTTAGTTTGTTGTTTGAATAATTTCGTCACGCCACTTAGTGGAGCAACTTCGATCCACTCTTCTTTACTACGGTACCAGCTGACCATACGTAAAAAACGCGCTTTGTTTTTCGCTAAAGTGAAACGTGGAAATTGTTCTTCGGAAAGATCCAAAAGATTATCAATTTCATCCAAGTTTACATCTTCAGCTTCTTCGTCAGTTGAATGAAGGCTCATGCCTTTGTCATTCATCTTATCCATATTTTCCATTGATGGATCCAGAAGTTCTTCGCCGTCCATTTCGCTAGCCGCTAATTCGTCGCTAGCCTCATCAGTATCAGTATCGTTTTCTAAGTCGTTGTCTAATTCGTTATCTAGTGCCGATTCATCAGACTCAACCATGAAATTTCCCCCGCCGCTCATACTTACCCCATTTCGCGCTGTCGTCATCGGACCTACCTTGTAAGCAGTCCCGAACCGAATTTGATGATCAAAGAGAAGAAGGTATACAACAGACATTCATTTTTCTCAAGGGGGGCCTTCCCATGCCAAGATTAATTAGAATTCTTTCTCTAGTTGCAGACTGAATGTCCGTGGCGGGCTCGAGTAGCCTGAAATCTCTTCATTTGAGGTATTTGCGATATTATATATGGAAAAACGCCACTTTTGATAGGCATCCCGGTCCCAAACCAGGTTAATTTCGTGGGTGGAAAAGCTGCCCATTTGAGTTCTTACCCCACCGGGATCCACATCCCACCGGCTTCCCAAAAAATGATAGACCCACTGGGCTAAAAAATCCTCTTTGAGCTCGTAACCCCACCCCAAATGGCCCTGCCAGCGGGGTCGGCGCAGCAATTCCTGGCCCGTGGCCACATCCCGGGTCTCTAGATAAGTAGTTACTAACTTCCAATGTTGAAGCTGACGATCAAGGGATGCTTCGAATTCGGCCCCGGCAATCCGCACCCGCTGCAGGTTTTGGTATTTACTTAAAACCAAGTCATAATTAATTAGGTCTTTGTAGTCCTTTAAAAAAGCGCTGAGCTTTTGCCGAAAATCACCGGAATTTTGTATTCCAATTTCGTACTCATAGGAAGTTTGGGCCCGCAAATCCTTTTGTCCATAAAGCGAAAATCGTTGGTAAAGCGATGGATGCCTTGTTCCCGTACCTATCATCGCAAAAGGGCTAAAACCCTCTGGTTTATCTTTTTCAATCGAGAGCCTGGCGTTTAACCCCATGCTTGATTGGTTTTGCGAGAAATTAGCTGTGGGCCGCACGCCACCTTTTACCAGCCACGAAGAAAATGTTTGTCCCATAAGACTATAAATTTCTATCGTATCTTGAGCCTCGTTAAATCCGGATCCCAAAAGCGCTGAATGCTCTAACAACAAACCAGAGTTTTTTCCGTCTAAACTATATTGCGTTTTCTCACCCTCGTTCTGCGAATGAAAATCCGTGAAGCTTCCGGCGTTCAAGTCGTTCTGACTATAACGAAAGATTCTTTGGTGCCGCAGTTGGTGACTGGCTCCTGATAGAGTAAATTTCGGAGTGGCAAATTGCAGAGATTGCTCGCGCGAATCTGCATTAGGATCTTCAATTCCTGAGTCATCGTCATGAGTTTTATTTTGGGCCCATGAAACCATCCCCAATTTGGAAAATCCAGTCACGGAAAAATCTTCCGCAAAATCGTCGTCTCCCCTGGGGGGACGGGCCGATAAACTCCAATGGCTTAGTGAAGAATAATGTCCACCAACGGCAAATTTTTCGTGGGAACTTTCAAGCAACAGATTTTTTCGTTGAAGCGTAGATAACTCCCCTCGAATTCTTGACGAGTGATTAGCTTCCCGCTTTGCCCGTATGACGCCAGAAAAAGATCCGCCATACCTCAGCGCCTCGGGTCCGCGCAATATCTCGATGTTGTGGGAAAATTCTTTTTCTAAATGTTGGATATTGGGGGCATCAGTGGGTGATGAAACATCATTTACCGGCATATCATTCCACAATAATAAAAAGTCCTCGGCGCCACTTCCCCGGAAAAAAAATCCTGGCCTTGGACCTGTTCCATTAAGGCCCGTTACTTTTATGGAGGTTTCTTTTTCTAATGCGGGAAGTACGTTGCCTCCCCACTTTTCTAAATCCGGTGAAATCAGAGTTTGATTTAATACGGACGAGTCCTCATCACTCCAACCGACCTCGTGCTGAAACTGCGCGTAAGAGGGAAGTCCCCAGAGCTGAAATACAATGGAAGCAAGAATGGTGGTTGCAACTGCTGACTTCACGGGTCGCAGTATCGCTATTCTTGTGCTCAAGTCAAACCCACTTTCATTTTTAACCGTGACGGTTGACCCGCGTTTACGGCTGTGGTTTTTACAAGTCAGACGGAGGTCGCTCTATGACTGGAAAATTATTTTTATTGGCTTTAAGTTTTCTTCCTCTTTTTTCTGTAGCCGATGATGGGCGTGATTTTGCCCAGAAAAATTTGAACCAGTTCTTTGCGGAATTTGAAAAAGATCCTGTTAGTGCTATGAATCGCACACCCGTCAAACGACATGTATCGGGGCCAACTTCCATTGTTAGATTTTCGGAAGCTCAAATCCAAAATAAAGATTACGTTTTATTAAAAGATCAGGCTCGCAAAAATATTTGTGCTCTAGGAAATTGTGAACGCCAAGATTTCTCGATTAATTCTGGAATTGATCAGATGAATAATCCGGTGGGCCTTATTGGTTTTCAAGATGCGGCTTCGGTGAATTTATTTTCACTCGATCAATTTGGCCGGCAAGCCACAGTTCGCGTGCAACCATGGTCAGGATCTTACTGGCCAGCTTTTATGGGTGGAATGGGTGGACGCTTCGGTGATCCTAATTTTCCAAAATCCACTAATTACCATGACCACTTAAATTTCCGCGTTTCTTATGTATTTGGGCAGTCAAATAATCCCAATACTCTTTCACCTGCAGAAAAATACGATCTTCTTGTTGGTGACCCAAACTTTACTCTGACTAATGCGATTTGGGGAAAGTCTGCATGGTACCAACAAAATAACGGTCAAGTTGAAGCCTGGATGGGATATTGTCACGGATGGGCACCGGCATCGTATCTAGAAAGACGGCCTCGCAGAGCAATTAAGCTTTCAGGTGCCGACGGAAGAGTTATTCAGTTTAATCCCGATGATATTAAAGCACTAACTACATTAGCGTGGGCACAAACCGGCGCACCCCAAGTAAAAGTTGGTGGTCGATGTAATGTTAAAAATCCTGCAACAGATAATGTGGGACGAATTATTGATCCGATGTGTTTTGATACTAATCCCGGCAGTTGGCATATGGCTTTAGTAAACATCATGGGCCGCCAAGGTAAGTCCTTTACCTTAGATGCAACATTCGATTACGAAGTATGGAATCAACCCGCCGTTAGTTACCGAATTTATTATTTTAATCCGATCGATCGCAAACTGCGGGAAAATTTACGAGATGCCACGGTACCTCGTGGAAGTTTTAATGATGTATTTGCCCGGTATCGTTCGCCCTATGCCCAATTCATTGCCGGCGTAACCGTGGAAATCGTTTACGGAAATGAAACATACCCATCACTTAATACCCAAGA
>JAZKJI010000114.1:0-1899 GCA_040384405.1 Bdellovibrionota bacterium | reverse complement strand
GGTAATGACAGTCTAAAGGCAGTTACTTATAGCTATGATTTAGAATTAGACAATGCGGGAAATATTATTGGTGGCGAGTGGTATACAAACAAACATCCAGATTTTTTATATTCATTTAATCAAGGGACAATGCCCTGGGCAGCCTATGATGCTTCAGCAAGCTCACCTTGGAACGGAATGGGCCCGGTACCGGCAGATTGGTCAAATGCAGCGCGGGCTTCTTCTAGAAATGCGCAGCCGCTGTACCGTATTTTGCGAGTGATGTTGGATTCTGCTCAGTAACGTTGGCTGTATTTAAAGCCGATTCGATATTTAAAAAACGGCCTTGGGAAACCTCAAGGTCATTTTTTATTGTGGCATTCTGTAATATTAATTCTTTAATTTTTTCCGCTGACAAATTTGGATGAGCCGCCTTCAGTAACGCCGCCGTTCCAATCACAATAGGTGTGGCTGCAGATGTGCCATCAAAAATCCGGTACGGTAAATCTGGAAACGTCAAACTGGTAGTGACGATTCCGTACCCACCTTCGCCCGCAGGTGCGGCCAGCTCATAACAATTTCCATAGTTAGAATATTTGGCTTTCACAAACGAGTTTTCACCAACTCCAGATGCGATTACTGAAATCATATTCGGAAACGTAAGTGCTGAGGGATAAAACTTTTGCTCGTCACAGCTTTTCGAAGAATTACCAGCCGCAACGGCGTAGAAAACATTTTCACCCATCGCTTCGTGAAAAAGTGTTGTCATATCAAGCGGCCAACTAGTTCCGGACAATGAAAGATTAACGGCATGAGCACCCATTTTTGATGCATAAGCCATTGCCGCAAGTAAGGTACCCCAATCACCAGACCGGCCATCTGTCACTTTGATCGCCATCACTTTTGAACCCGGAGCAACACCGGTAACTTTTCCAGAAATAATTCCAGCTACTGCAGTTCCATGATTAGAAAAAAGTTGATCTAAGGTATCACCATTCCCATCATGAAAATTCCACCCATTCACATCATCAACAAAACCATTTTGATCATCATCAATATTGTTATCAGGAATTTCCCCAACGTTTCTCCACTCGGCATCAACCAAATCCGGATGATGAAAATCAACACCAGTATCTAAAACAGCAACAATGGCGCCTTCACCAGAAACATTCAAACCATCAAGCCGAATTGCTTTAGTATAGTTTTTCTTTTGCTCTAAAGCTTCTTCAGCGGTTTTAAAAACAGCAGCTGGTTTAGCAACCGGCAGCGGCGGTGACTGAGCCAATTTAAAAATGCCATTTTTTACTTTATCTTTAAAAGGCAAAAACCGGGCATCATCATCAGAAACATAAATTTCATAAAGCCGTTTTTCCACAGAAAGAATCCGACCCTGATATTCCATTTTACGTAAGTAACGTTCAATCTCGATTTTCGAAACCCCGCTAACCAAATAACCAAGCTCAGCTGTATTAGGAGAACCCTCCCGCCAAGGACTATTACTCTTCTTCTGGCACCCAGAACCAAGAATAAAAAAAGAAAACAAAATAAGGATAAAACCCAGATTTTTCACAGAGCAAAGTATACTTTTGTTAGGGACGTTCCGAAAGCCACCTGAAGCTTTTACAGAGCCCGGCTATATAATAGGCGACCGTTAGGTTGTCCGCAGCCGAAGCCGTTCGTCGCACCCGTACCCGTCCCGTTTTCCGCACGGTTTTCCGCTAGGTACTAATCTATATTTCTACCTTATGTCCTCATATTGCCGCTCCCGTACCCCCAGTGCTTTTTGACTTATTTTTAATTGGTATTTATGTGGAGGCCCTCCGGATACGAGGGAATATTTTTCTTTTTGGCGGGGGTCGGTTGCGAGATTTGCGTTTTGGGGGCTCAGCGCTCCCGGGAAGGGAGGCCCGAAGGGCAGCT
>JAZKJI010000113.1:0-2932 GCA_040384405.1 Bdellovibrionota bacterium | reverse complement strand
GAGCTTACTTCCGCCGGGTTCAAACCAAAACTCTCCGGCACCGTAAGCACTTTTATTCTGAGTTAAAATAACGTGCTTACTAACTTCATCATCACCAGTTGTGGACTCTATTAATTTACCGTCTACTTCTTTCAGTAACCCAACCTTTGGCATGAATCGAAGTACTTCACCTTCCGTCAACGCCCATAAATACCGGGCCTTGGATCCGCGATAAGAGCCCGTAAATATCTCTTGGAGACGACGAGAATTCAAATCCGTCTCCCGATAAAATTCAGCACGCAGTGTATCGGCGCTCACATCCCAGCTCGGACGATTGAAATCAGTTTCCTTAATTGCTTGCTCAAAAAGTACCGCATATTTTTGCGGGTCACGGTCTCCAAATTTTGGGATTAGGAATAGCTGTTGGTTGGTAAAAATATTTGCGCAAGTCAGCGCGACCGCGCGGGACCCGGTAAAGTTCAAAGATAAAAGTAAAAGAATTACCGTAAAGCTTGTACGCATTGTAATTTAACTCTTATTTCAGGAGATTTATTTACCGGTGCCCGGTAAACACCGGTTTTAATATACCGAGCAACAATTTCTGATGAAAAATCTAAATAGTCAGAAAACGATGAAACGCGATCCAGTTTTTCTTTGGTGGAATTTCCGCTGGCTCCGATATCAACTAGTATCAGTCGTAACGATCCATCGGACTTCTTTTCGACGTGAAAATTATCAGGACCCAAATCTAACCTTAGTTCCGGAAATTGCTTCCGGGCTTCAATCGCTTTTGCGACTGCGTCTCGGATGGCTTTAACTTCCGGCGTATTTAATGTTGCTAATTTACTAGCGTCGACTCTTTCGACTTGGTTACCAGCGTTTACGCGTATTAATCCGGCTTCCATCATTAGTTGGGTTAACGTTAACGAAGGTGCTAATTCCTTCAGTGAAAAAAGACCCATTTTATTAACGCGAATTGACCGAGGAGTTTCCAACCCCGCCGCTAACAAGGCTTGGTGTTTTTCTATGGCAGAAATTTCTTCCATTAGAGATTTGATACCCAACGGATGAGGAAGGGGAAGTTTAATGGCGTTATTTTTTCCGTGAATCTTAAAAACAATTCCGGTAAGGCCCGAGCCTAAAGATTTTCGTTCAATTTCGAATTTAGAATTCGCAATTTGAATTTTAACAACTTCATTTGGTGATTTTTCGATGCGGATCAGAAATTCCTGAAGGCGAACGAATAAATCATTAATATTCTTTGGACTTTTCAAAGCAATGCCATCGACAGTTAGAATTAGATCACTTCGTTGAAGCTTCTTACCATAAATTTGTTCCAGCGCTTGTCTAGCCTCAACTAAAGCCGCATCCGGAATGGCATTTTTCCATGGGGGATTTGCTAATCTAATTTGCGCTTCGGCTTCGCGGTAATCCACCATTTCGCCACCGCGAAATTGAGTTGGATTTTCAGAAAGATATAATATCTCCCGAGCTGAATCCTTCGGGTTAACTAAATTGCCGTTTGTGTGAAGCTCGGCCATCTTAACTGCCAAGGGAAATGCTTTTGTATCTTGCGACCGAATCTGTGCCTGCATGTTTGTATCAACGTGACCTGGGTTAAAAGAAAATATGTGATTCTGCGGATACTCGGTTTGAATTGTGGCTACGAAAGTATTTAATGCCGATTTTGAGGTAGCGTAGGCAGATGTTCCTGGTACTCCGCCCTTAGCTGATCCTGACGACACGTTGATCAGCGTGATCTTTTCTTCGCGTTCTTCGGTTTTACTGAGAACGATTGAAGCTAAAAGCATATTCGAAGTTAGATTCGTATCGATGGTGGATCTGATTTGTTCGGATGTAGCATTAGAGATTTTTCCGAATGGACCTGGAATTCCGTGATTGTTAATCCAAATTTTCGGAGTACCTAATTTTTCGAATACATTGTCTACGAATTCAGTTAGTTGAGCTCCGTTAGTAACGTCAACTTGATGAGTAATAAGTCGCGATTCATCCGGAAATTCTTTGCGAAGATTTTCCAATTTTTCTGTCGACCGGCCTAAAGTTACGACTTTATATCCAGCACGATAATAAGTTCGTACAAGCTCTAACCCGATTCCCGAAGTGCCGCCGGTAATAACCACTAAGTCACCGGGTGCCGCGAACAAAATTTGGGGCACAATTCCCGATACAAAGAGAATCAGAAGTAGTGCGAGTTTTGAACTTACGGATTGGTACCAATTAATTCGTGTTTCCATACGGAATTACTATGCAATGCCTGGGTCCATAACCGCAGGGTGGGCTCGAATATATTTTGATTGGTGAGCATGCGTTGATTCACAAATAGCGCGATCCCCAAAATTGGTACCGCGTGGTAAGTGCTTTGACGTCTCGATTTGAGACGCGCTATAAGGTTATGGGCAGTTTACTTTAGCTTAGGAGATCAATCATGTTACGCACAATTTTATTTTTGTTACCGGTTTCCACTTTCATATTTTTTCCGGCAATGACTATCGCAGACACCGCGAAGAAACCAATCCCAACGGTCGAGAGCGTGGATCTTCAATCCTATTTTGGACTTTGGCATGAAGTCGCCCGCATCGAAAATGATTTTCAAGATAACGAACCAAAACCCGGCGACGGCCCGTGCTTTAACACGACGGCCGAGTACTCACCCCTACCCGAAGGCAAAATTAATGTCAGAAATGTTTGCCAACGGATCTCCGGAGAAGAAGTTGCTATCGGAAAAGCATTTGCGGTCAAAGGAAGTAATAATGCGAAACTAAAAGTAAACTTTACCGGAAATCCAGTGCTTGAATGGTTAGGAATTGGTAACGGAGATTATTGGGTTCTTGCTCTGGGAGAAAAAAATTCTGAAGGATTATACTCTTGGGTTTTAGTAGGAGCACCGAAATTAGATTACGGTTGGATTTTATCACGAACGCCACAAATGTTG
>JAZKJI010000112.1:9817-17310 GCA_040384405.1 Bdellovibrionota bacterium | reverse complement strand
TTAAGTCTTCCATCAACATCATCAATTTTTAAAACCTTAACTTGAACGTGATCACCCACATGAACAACTTCTGCCGTATTTTTTACACGGGACCAAGATAGCTCGGAGATATGAACTAATCCTTCGACACCATTTCCAACATCGACAAAGGCGCCGAATGCTTCAAGTCGGGTAACTTGGCCTGTAACGATGTCACCAATTTTATGGGTTTCAATCCAATTTCCGTCTTGGCCGGCTTGTTCCATTTCTAAAAGTTTACGTCGGGAAACGACAATGTTCCGGCCATTACTTTCAAATTGCGTGATAATAAAATCAAAAGTTTTACCAATGTAATTTTGTACTTCCAGTTGGCGGCGATCCATTTGGCTGATTGGGCAAAATGCTTTTGTTCCCATGATTTGAACGCGAAATCCGCCGTTGACGGCCTCTAAAACTTTTCCTTCGACCGGCATTTCCATATCAAAAGCATCTTCTAAACTCTCGGCCTCGCCGGAAGATTTGGTGGCACCTTTTCGCGCTAGTCTGGTTTCATCTTTGGAAATTTTAATGACGACGACATCAAGAAATTCGCCGACTTTATATTTAACCGCGCCATTTTCGTCTAAAAGATCTTTTAAAAGTAAGATTCCGTCTTGGGACGTTCCAATGGAAACAAATGCTTGTTCCCGACCGATGGAAAGCAGTTCGCCCTTCACTTGATCGCCGACGTTAACTTTTCGTGTACCCGCTTTTGCTGATTGTTCGAACATGGAAGCGAAATCTTGGGAAGGTGTTGTATCTAAATCATCGCCGAATAGGTCTTTTTTGCTCACTGCTAGCTCTCCTAAAATATGAAGGAACACTAGTTTTAGAAAGCTGTTGCGTTTTGAGCAAGGGAATTGTTTTGAGTAAGGAAATTATGGAATCAAATTTAAATTAGAGTGGGTGCCGAGGATCTTTCCCAGTGAGCAACCCAGCGGTAAATGCCAGTCCACTTAAGATAAGAAATACGATCAAAGAGGATTTCGCCAGTTCGGGTGTGAAGCCACCTAATCCGGTCGCACCAAAGATCAGAGCAACAATTGCCAGAATGAAAAAAACTAACGCAACACGTAACATCCAAAACTCCGATCCATCGAAATATTTAAATTTTTGAACAGTATGTGCAAAAATCCACAATTACTAAAGAAAGCAACGCTGGTGCCACAACAGGTTGCGTATAAAATTCCGAGAGGTCGCGATGTGTTCTTATTTGGTACTTTTCGTTTGAGGAAAAATACCTCCTATGTTAGTCCTTAATGTATGACACAAAATAACGCGAACTCAAAACCGAAGGTTCTATTGATTGAAGATGACAAAGACTTACTAGAAATGGCGGAAGCCTTTTTTAGACCGAAGGGTTATCAAGTCGTTGTCTATGAAGACTCAAATCTTGCGTTGAAGGATTTAGAAAAAAAGAAAGTCCAATGTGATGTCATCGTCACTGACTTAAACATGCCTAATTTGACAGGTATTGAATTCACGAAGGCATGCAAGGACTCGGGCATCGCGACGCCAATTATTATCATGACGGCGAATAAAAGTATCGAGACTGCTTTGGAAGCAATTCAAGCAGGAGCGTATGACTTCGTTGTGAAGCCATTGAATTTCATCCAGTTATTAGTAGCGATCGAGCGTGCACTTTATTTAAATAAAGTCGAAGGCGAGAACAATACTCTTAAAGATGCAGTAAAAATTATCGAAGGAACTCACTTCGACGGCATCATCGGGAAAAGCGAAGGCTTCCGTAAAGCAATAGATTTAGCAAAGCGCGTGGCAAACAGCACAGCCAACGTTTTGATTATGGGTGAAAGCGGAACCGGTAAAGACGTAATCGCTCGCATGATCCATAATTTAGGTGATCGTAAAAAAGCTCCGTACGTTGCAATCAACTGTTCTGCGATTCCAGAAAATCTTTTAGAGTCAGAACTTTTTGGTCATGCCAAAGGCGCCTTTACCGGTGCCTCTGACAAAAAAATTGGATTATTCGAAGAAGCAGAAGGCGGAACATTATTCCTAGATGAAATCGGGGATTTAAGTTTACCACTTCAAGCAAAACTTTTACGAGTATTACAAGAGCGTAAAATCAAAAGAATCGGTGAAAACCAATTCCGACCAGTAAATGTAAGAGTAATATCTGCAACTCACAAAAATCTAAAAAGTGAAATTGGCGAAAAACGTTTCCGTGAAGATTTATTTTTCCGCTTAAATGTTATTCCAATCCAAATTCCACCGTTACGTGAGCGTAAAGAGGACATCATTCCTCTAGCAGAGTTTTTCTTGCGCAAATTTAAAGCTCTGAATAATTCGCAAGTAAAAGGCTTTTCAAAGTTAGCTCTCGACCGAGTATTAACAAATCCATGGCGTGGAAATGTTCGTGAATTAGAAAACGCGATCGAACGCGCAGTCGTACTTTGCGTAACAGATTATATTCAAGCCGAAGATCTTCCAGATAATGATCAAGCATCAAACGATTTCTCAGCTCGCGTACCAACTGAAAAGCGTGCGACATTTGATGACGGAAGAATCATGAAGTTAGACGACATTGTTAAACAATACGTTAAATACGCATTGAAAGTTAATAATGGAGTGAAGGATAAAACTGCGAAGGATCTTGGGATTGATCGCAAGACGCTATATCGCAAACTTGAAGAAGGATTCGCCGAAACTATGTAGATTCGGTTCAAAGCCGGAGTTCTGTAAACTTCGGTTTCTGTGAGCTGATATCGGTTACCGGTCCTGTTTCTGGAACTGTGAAGTTGTCGACATTAGCATTGTCATTAGCATTAGTTTTAGTCTAGTTTTCAGAATAGTTCAGTTTGGTTTTTAATTTGCTGTTCAGTGGGTTATGCTGAATCGATTTTATACTTTTCAAATGGCAAAACAATATTACAAGTTGTGTAAGTCTGTTAAAGTTCCTAGGTTTTTGCAGGAACAGCTTTTCCGTGCGAGCTCATCAATAGCATTGAATTTAGCTGAAGGATCCGGGAAGCGTACCGTTGAAGATCAACGAAGATTTTATTCAATCGCTTACGGCAGTTATCGCGAATGCCAAGCAATCTTAGAGATAGAAGATATTAAAGATGAAGAGTTAGAACGAATCGGCGAGCAACTAGGCGCAATGCTATATACACTCAGTAGAAAAGAAATTAAGTATAAAAGTCCCCGCAACAAAACTGAACCCACCGAAAACTAGACTAAAACTAATGCTAATGACAATGCTAATGTCAAAAACTGAAAGGAATCAGTTTAAAGAGACAGGTGCCCATAAAGAAAAAAAGGTGCCCACCCGAAGATGACCACCTTAAAAACCCTGAACCCTCATGATCGCCGCAAAGTAAGCCCCTGAATTTTTTATTTTCAAGGGCTCACTCGGGCTTCAATCTGTAATCTGAAAACTATAAACTTTATTCTGCGACTAAGGACTGACGGAAATAGCGGTGGATTTTTTGCCACCATTTATTTCTGAATTGTGACAATGGATCTAGGCAGTCTGCTACTGCTCCGCCTTCGTCTTCCCATACAGCAATTTGGTATTCAGTTGGGCCTCTTAGTCCTAGTCTTGTCATTACCGATGAATGAAAATGCAAAGTGCTTCTCATTGTTTCGTTTAGGATGTCTCGGTAAAATCTTCTGATCTCGTCGAATCTTTTCATAATGTTTTCCTCCCCTGATCGGGCAAATCTTATCGCGATTGATTAATTAATATGTTTTGTCGGTTTCTACTTCGTTGGTGCTGCCGACGCCTGTGTCTTCTTCCATCACTACATCGTGGTAAGGTCTGCTTTCCTTTTCAGGGGCATCATACTCCGGGAATTCGTTACCTGAACCTGTGCCGGCGTTGAACCTTCCTAAAAAGTTGTGAAGCTCGGATTTCGCTTCATCTTGTTGATATCCCATTTTTCTTTGAAGAAGCCCTTCCATTTCAGCAACGTTACCGCGGGTTTGATCCCACTCGTCGTCCGTTACTTTTCCCCATAACTTTTGGGCTTCGCCTTTTATTACTTTCCATTGTCCCTTAATAACATTCTCGTTAATCATGTTACCTCCTTGGGTACATATCTAAGCGCTTGCGCGTTCCCCAGATGACGTGATTCAAAGCAAGCCGTATGCCGTGGGATTACCGAAATTTATTTTCTGAAATTAATTTAATTTGAGTTGAGCTCGGTTGGGCTATCTCGACGCTCCGCTTATGCCCCAGCGACTGAGCTCACTGTGGAAGTATGGTGCCTTGGTGCAACATAATGCGTGATGTTTTTTTGAGCAATCTCCGGCAAAAAATGACGAGCGTCATTATGTTAGCTAGTCTACCCCGACGGAGGGGAATTGCGAAAATTAAGTCCATATCTTATTTCGATTTTAGCAGTCGTCATAACTTGTGCTGCGAAGATTTTTATTAATTCCTTTCTTCCTACCGGAAGTCCTTTTTTATTATTTTTTACCGCGATCACTGTTTCCGCGTGGTACGGCGGACCTAAACAAGGTTTTGTTGCATTAGCCGTTTCGGTTTTTTTCATTACTACATTTTTTATGGGCCCCTCGACAACAATGGCATGGTCCGATCCGGTTACCTATGCTCGGCTTGCCTTGTTCATGTTAGATGCGATGGTTGTTACTCTGGTTTGTGGAGAGCTTGTTAAAACCCGAATCAGTGCCGAGGGTTCCCTTTCCCATTCCCGCCGGAGTGAATCTAAGTTCCGCAGTATTTTTGATTCTAATATGATTGGGCTTTTGTTCGCGGACATCCGCACGACGAAAGTTTTTGATGCCAACGAGTATTTTTTAAAACTTATCGGATGGTCCGCTGAAGAAGTTGCCGCTGGAAAACTTTTTTGGAAAGACATTACTCCTCCTTCATCATTGGGAAATAGCCAAAAGATGATAGAGGTTTTAAAAGAAAATGGTAAGGTCGAGCCCTTTCAAAAAGAATACATGCGGAAAGATGGAAAAATAGTTTCCGTTCTAGTTGGATCCGCACGGCTGGATGAAGACAGCGTTGTAACTTTCGTTTTAGATATCAGCGAGCGGCGCAATTTCGAGCGCGCGATGGAAGAACTTAATTCCCAGTTAGAAGAACGGGTATCCTCAAGAACGGCCGAGCTTTCGCAATCCCAAAAGTTTTTGGACTCCGTTGTCGAAAATATTCCTAATATGATTTTTGTTAAAGAAGCCAAAGAATTACGCTTTGTTCGGTTCAATCGCGCTGGTGAAACATTATTGGGTTATTCGCGGGATGATTTATTGGGAAAAAATGACTATGATTTTTTCCCTAAAGAGGAAGCAGATCTTTTTACCGCTAAAGATCGTGAAGTCTTGGAAGGGAAAGATATCATAGATATCCCCGAAGAGACGGTGAGTACAAAAACCGGGACTAGGTATTTGCACACTCGAAAAATTCCTCTAATTGATGAATCAGGAACGGCAAAATATCTTTTGGGGATTTCTGAAGATATCACCCTCAGAAAAGAAGCCGAGCTTCAGCTATTGAATTTAATGCGCGAACAGTCTGCGCGGGTCGAAGCAGAAAGAACCGCGGAACGGTTCGAGCTATTATCAAAAGTCACAGCTGCCCTTGGGCAAACTATGGATGTTAAAGTCATGCTGGATTCTTTTGCCCGTATTGTTGTTCCAGGTGTTGCTGATGGAATCAGAATTGAAATTGCTTTAAATCCAGAGCGAAAAGAAATCGATCATGCCCTGGTTACACACCGAGATATGGAAAAAGAAACCGCATGGAAGGGCAGTCGACTTCAGCCTTACACTCCGGTTCAGGATTTTAATTATTTAAATAGTCCGGATGGCGCTATTCCAAAATTAATTTCAATCACTACGCCGGAATTTATGAGTACCCAAATTCCTGCTCACGTGGATGTCGAAGCTGCATTAGCTTTTGCAAGATCCATGATGATTATTCCATTTGTTTCGTACGGAAAACTTATTGGATTTATGAAGTTAATAATTTCTGACCCGAACCCTCGGCGTTTTACGGATGTTGATTTTGAATTAGCTAAAGACCTGGGCAGACGACTTACAATTTCCATTGAAAATGCGACGTTATTTGAAAAAGCCCAAGATGCAAGCCGCGCAAAAAGTGCGTTCTTGGCAAACATGAGCCATGAGATTCGAACACCGCTGGGTGCGATGTTAGGTTTTGCAGAGCTTGTGGGTGAAGCGCCGAATTTAACTGACGAACAGAAGCATGCAACTTCGACAATAATCCGAAATGGTCAGCAGCTTTTACGAATCGTGGATGAGATTTTAGACCTATCAAAAGTAGAGTCAGAGCGGATTTCGATCGAGAGCATTCCGGTTTCGGTTCGAAAACTTTTGGAAGACATTGAAAGTCTAATGAGTTTAAGAGCAGTCGAGAAAAATTTAACTCTGAAATTTATTATTGACCCTTCTGTCCCAGATCAAATTATTTCTGATCCAACAAGATTGCGCCAAGTGCTGATTAATCTGATTGGTAATGCGATTAAATTCACTCACAAGGGTGAAGTTACCGTTCAGCTCGAACTTCTAGAGCCGGTAATTAATAACTCTGCAAAAGTTAGGTGTCGTATTACTGATTCTGGAATTGGGATGTCGGAAGTTCAGCGCAAAGGTTTGTTTGAACCATTTACCCAAGCTGATGGTTCGATGACTCGTCGGTTCGGGGGAACAGGTCTTGGTCTGTTTTTAGCGCGCAATTTGGCTCGGCGATTGGGCGGCGATGTTGTTTTAAATAAGAGCGGGGCGGGCGAAGGAAGCGAATTTGTTTTCACTTTTACCGCAACTTTAGGTTCATCAAAGCCAGTTAGTGCATCGCCGATTGATCACCATCAAAACGTCGCTGAATTATTCAAGGGGGCACGAGTTTTAATTGTTGATGATTCTGCCGACAATCGTGATTTGTTGGGATTATTTATGGCAAAGGGCGGGTTTGATTTCGACACCGCGGAAAACGGACAAGAAGGTGTTGATAAGGCATTAAATGAAGAATTTGATGTAATCCTAATGGATATTCAAATGCCCGGTATGGACGGAATCGAAGCGGTAAAAACGTTGCGGAAGAAAAATTACCACGGACCAGTGATCGCTTTAACCGCCCACGCAATGAAGGGCGACCGCGAAAGATTTTTGGCCGAAGGATTTGATGATTATGTTTGTAAGCCTATTCAGCGAGAAGCTTTAAACGAATGCCTTCAGCGGCACGTTCAGCCTTAATCTCATAAATATTTTTATTTCAAAAAAAATTCCCGCAGAGAAAATCGAGGTACCCGTGACCTCTCTGCGGGAAAAAATAAATTTCTAAATAGCGGTCTAAATAACGGTGGAAATTTAGTGATGCAGGTCGATTTTTTTGTTTTCGCCACCTTCGTATCGTTGGCCCGTTAGAAGTGCCTTTGTCACACCCATTAATTTAACCATTGTTGAAGATGGAGAATCCCAATACTCGGCCCGATCAACTGTAACTTTCAATAATGCTAAATCAG
>JAZKJI010000112.1:8300-9807 GCA_040384405.1 Bdellovibrionota bacterium | reverse complement strand
CTGATAGAGACATAACGGTTATCCTCGGTGTTCGCGTAGCTTAAGTTCACGTGAACGTCATTTCTCATGGAATAGATTTTTCCAGAGCTGCGGCTGGTGAAAAACCAGATTGTTCCATCGAACTCTGCTTCTTGAGTCATCATCGGCCGACTATATAAATTTCCATCCATATCAACTGTTGTTAACATTGCGATTTTGATTCCTTTGATCATCTCGCCTAATTTTTTAATATCTTTATCGGAATTATTTTCCATTTCGTTTTCCATCAAGCCCCCTTAGCGGTTTACGATAAATGTTTCGACTGTCTACGATGGCTCTATACAGCAGTTTTTATACCAAAAGGGCCCAGCCTAAATACTGGATTCCATTTTGCTTTGGAAGTGGTTCGAGAAACAGCCAGCGATGGCGGGAAGGATTTAACCTATGGAAGAGCTAGATATGGAAGGATCGATGGAAGCTGATATGAATAATGATGCAGATTTCGATTCAATTCACAGTGGAGAAATGGAAGAGTGCATCCAAATATGCCTCAGAACCTATCGGACCTGCCAAGAAACCTTTTTCTATTGCCTACAACAGGGCGGTGCTCATCACGGGTTATCCCACTTGCAAATCATGCAGTCATGCGCAGAAGTATGCAGAACATCAGCCCAGCTGATGATGCTTCATTCGCCATTTCATCACTACTTAAGCAAAGTATGCGCAGAAATTTGTAAAGCGTGTGCTGAAAGTTGTGAAATTATGAAGGACGAAGAGATGCAAGAATGTGCTCGGCAGTGTCGTGAGTGTGCGGAGAGCTGCGAGATGATGAGCCAGATGGCTAAGTCTAAGGCGGTTTAAGTCGCGTTGTTTAACGTTTGGCACTTCGGGTATAGAACTTCCGTTGTGCCGCAGCCGCAGCCGTTCGTCGCACCCGTTCTCGTCCCGTTTGCCGTACGGTTTTCCGCTGGATTCCGAAGAGATTTCTCTCTTTGATTTTTGATTTAATTAAATTTAAATCGTTCTTTTATCACGTCCAAATTGATGCAATGTTTCTGGAGCGTTCAGGAATTAGAAAACAATTTTCCAAAATGCTATTGCATCAAAAACTCGTTCCAATTGGAAAAAATAAAAGCTGTTTGAACAAATATACGAATGAATAAAATATACGAATAGAAAATCCCTTTAGAAAGTAAGCAAATTATAAATCGGAAGACCGTACGGAAAACGGGACGGGAACGGGTGCGACGAACGACGAACGGCTGCGGCACAACGGAAAAGAAGAATTGCCATCAAAGCCGCAAACTGCGAACAAAACAAAGTTCGCAGACAAAGAGCTTACAAAAGAAATTTCGGTTTCTTGATGGCGCGATCAATTGCAAAAGCACAGTTTATCAACCCGACGTGACTGTACGCCTGTGGAAAATTTCCGAATTGGCTTAGATCTTTTGGTGCTACTCCTTCGGCCATTAATCCCACGTGATTTTGGGATTTAATTAGGCTTTCCAAAATCCTGGTGGCGCGTTCG
>JAZKJI010000112.1:0-8290 GCA_040384405.1 Bdellovibrionota bacterium | reverse complement strand
GTTTCCCCAACTGTTACCAAGGATTCGACTAACCAGTAACTGCAAATCAGGAATGCGGTTTCTTGGGTTCCGAAATCGTCGGCGTGGCGATATCTTAATAAAAAACCTTCCGTATCGATGGTTAATTCTTTTTCGATGGCTAACACGTGACTGCGAGCGAGTTCCCTTGGTTTATCGGCAAAATAGCCAAGGGTTACCATTTGAAGTAGGCTTGCATCTAATTCTTTAACGCCGCGAACTTGGGTGTAAACTCCGCGGTCAGAATCTAAATATTTTTCCATGTGTTCAGAGGCCATGTTAAAACATTTGGTTGCGCGTTTTTCCAGCTCTTGGTCGCCCATCATTTGACCGATTCTCATTGCCGCTGCACTTCCTGCCCAATGGAAAAGGTGAGTGTAGCAATGTAGATTTGTTCGGCCGCGGAATTCCCACAGGCCGTTGTCGGGTTCTTCCATTGTTGAATGAATCCGTTCCACTAAAAATCTGATTAGATTTGAAGAGAAGCGTTCTTTCCTGCGAACAATTCTGTGATCTGAGTATAGATAAAATAATGTTAATAAAATTTGTCCATAGGCATCGTGCTGGACCTGTAGGGCGGCTTGGTTTCCGATTCTGACGGGTTTGCTGTCCAGATAGCCAGGGAGATCCAATTCAATTTCATGCATTTCTGATTCTGATGTGATTCGGTATACAGGTTGAAAATGTTCGGCATTTTCAAATCCTAAATTTTCGATGAAGTGAGAGTATTTTTCCATTTCTTCGAAGTGGCCTAAGGAATTAAATGCGGACAGGGAATAGTAACTATCCCGCAACCAACAGAATCGATAATCCCAGTTTCTTGAATGTCCCGGAATTTCCGGAAGACTTGTGGTCGTAGCCGCGATAATTCCACCGGTGTCTTCGTATTGGTGAAGTTTTAATACTAGAGCCGAGCGAATTACCTCTTTTTGGAAAATATCCGGTAACGTGCAACGCTCGACCCATTTCCACCAGTACTCTTGAGTTCTGCGGTAGAAATCTTCATAGGTTGGCACTAATGCGGCTTCTAATTCGATACCCCAACTTAAATTGAAATATAAATCGTGGGATAAGATAAATTCGCGGTCATCAACAATGTAAGTTAAAGAAGCATTTGTGGTTAATCTTAGTGGCTCGGCCAAGCCCAGGTATCTGATGTGATTACTGCCCAAAGCCACAGTTGGTTTAATTTTACCGTTATCACCTACGGGATTACACCTTACGCGGATGCGAGGGCGGCCCGATACGTGGCGTATGCGTCGAAAGTGCATTAATGGTTTATGAATTCTTTCTGATCTGAAAAACCGCGGCGCAAAATCGATTACTTCGAACTTTCCGTCAGTACATTCGAACTCGGTCACTAAAATGTTGGTATTTTCCAAGTATGATTGTTTGGTAGTAAAAGGACCGCCAGTAGGGGTCACTGAAAACTCACCACCTTGTTCGCCGCCTACCAGCGAACCAAACACGAAGTTTGAATCAAAACGCGGCCAGCAAAGCCATGAAACATTCGCTTTGGTGTCCACCAATGCGATATAAGAACAGTTACCAATGACACCAAGTTTATAGGAATGTCGTTCGTTTTGTGCTTTCATCACCAACAGGAATATCACGAGAGGAATTTCATTGCATTCGGAAAAGCGGAAAATTTTTGTGGTGAGCAATCGCCTTCCCTATACCCACGATAAAAAAACCGGAAAAGTTGTTCGTGGCACTGGGGGACTTGTATCCGCGCTTCTGGCTTATAAGCCAGAATACCCAATGGTCTGGGTCGGAAGTGAAACCGATCCCGAGAGTGCCGCGGCCATGAAGGAAATGTCCGATACATTTACTTCCGTGCCGGTGATGTTAGAAAATAATCTCTATAACAAATACTATGATGAGTTGTGTAACAACGTTTTGTGGCCGCTTTTTCACTATGAAGGTGATTTAGTTCTGTTTACCCGGGATGCCTGGCAGGCCTATGAAAAGGTAAATAAAATTTTTGCTGAACAGATTGCGAAGATTGCGACTCCGGATGACATGATTTGGATTCATGACTTTCATTTGATGTTGTTGCCTCAGTATCTGAAGAAAATTAATCCGGCTTTTAAAATCGGATTTTTTTTACATATTCCATTTCCGAGCTCGGAAATATTCCGGCAGTTGCCGGTGCGCGAAGATATTTTAAAGGCGTTGCTTCATGCTGATCAGATTGGCTTCCACGAATACTCTTACCTTCGACATTTTACGGTTTCGCTAAAAGCCCAATTAGGGGTTAACTCGACAGTGTTTAATGCTGATTACGAAGGTCATCGGGTGAAACTTGGTGTTTATCCAATCAGTATCGATCCGGCTGATATTAAAGAGCGGGCTTTTACAACGTCAGTGGATGAGATCATTTCAAAATACAAAAAAAACGTGAATGAAGAACACGTAATTCTTGGGGTAGACCGTTTGGATTACTCGAAGGGTGTTGAGTTAAAGCTGGAAGGACTGCGCCGGGCCCTTAAAAAATATCCAGAGTTACGCGGCAGACTTACCTTGATTCAAGTTGCAGTGCCGACAAGGACGCGAGTTCCTGCCTATGCGCGGTTAAAAAAACGGGTTGATCAGTTAGTGGGAACGATTAACGGTGAATTTGGAAAACCTGATTATATGCCGGTCAGGTATATTTTTAGTTCCGTATCGGACAGCGAGCTCTTTGCCCTGTACCGGATGTCAGATACTTTACTTGTTACCAGTAAACGGGACGGAATGAATTTAGTTTGCATGGAATATATTCTTGCCCAAGAAGCAAATCGTGCCGGTACTGTCATTTTAAGTGAGTTTGCGGGGGCTGCATCTTTACTAAGTGAAGCTACTATTATTAATCCTTGGGATGTGGATTCAACGGCGGATGCAATTAAAGTTGCGTTCGATCGATCACCTGAAGAACGTACCGAAGTCCATAAAAGTTTATTTTCTACTTTATCACGGTACTCGGCTTCGGAATGGGGAAAATCTTTTCTTAAAGATTTAAATTCGGTGAAGGCCCAAATCCCTACAATTCCGATAACTGACTTGAATTATAGATCTTGGCCTGCAGATATTTCGAAAAATCTAGATGGGCCCACTGTTCATTTGATTTTGGATTATGACGGGACGTTAACACCTATTAAAGGTAAGCCCGAAGAAGTTCATTTGGATGCAGCAACCAGATATATTTTGGAAAGAATTTGTGAGCGGCCCGACGTGCAAGTATGTATCGTCAGCGGTCGAATGCGATCTTACCTTTGGAAAGAATTCGAAGGTATTCCCGTTCAGATTGCGGCCGAGCATGGCGCTTTCTATCGTAAAAGTGAATCAGATCAATGGACAAATTTGATGAGTTCCGACTTAAAAACTTGGTATCGGGTAGCCGAAAGAGTCATGAGTGATTATGCCGAACGTGTCCCGCACGCTTTTATCGAGAAAAAAGAAGCAGCTGTAACATGGCATTACCGAATGTCTCCGCCGGGTTTTGCTGATTACCAAGGCAAGAAATTGGCTGAAGAATTGGAAGTGGGACTTGCGAATTTACCGGTAAATATTCTGCTGGGTTCCAAGGTTGTCGAGGCGCGGGCTAATGAATGCAATAAGGGTGATTTTTTCCGGTGGTATTCAAAAAGATATATGAATCCAGGTGACCGGGTGTTGTGTTTTGGGGACGATAGGACCGACGAAGACATTTTCAAAGCCTGCCAATCCAGGGGAGTCACCATGAAGGTGGGACCGGGGCCAACGATGGCGCAATATCGTTTGCCTTCGCAAGGATCGGTAAATGAATTTTTGCTTCAGTTTTTAGATTATTTAAAAAAGAAAAATAAATAACCGGAGGGTTCATGAAGTCTTTCATTTGTTTTGCAACGTTAGTTTTTGTTTCTTTCGCGCAAGCCGATTTGTCAGGTGTGGCAGGGGATTGGCGGGGTTGGGGGCAATGGACTTTTCAAGGAAGCGGAACTGACTGTTTCCCGATGGATATTTCTTTTAAGGAAACTGATGGCCAGTTATCCAGAGTTAAAGGATTTTTCGAGTGCAGTGTCGTAGCACTTCACAGTGATCCATTAGTTTGGGAAAAGTCAGGCGATAAGCTTTTAATGGACGGCAAAGAAGTGGGAACTTTAAAACCAGGACTTGTCGAGATGAGTGAGCCCTACGATGACGAAGTGACTGTTAAGACCACAATGAATATCGAAGGTAATCACATGGACTATATGGAAATTTGGACTTTCAATGATGGCCGTCCTTTATACGAAATCACCGGGCGATTATTTCGCCGAACAGGAAAATAATAAAAAATGAGAGTTCAAAAAATCCTAAGTGTCTTGATCGTGGGCCTAAGTGTTAATGCATGGGCTCTTCCTTCCAACAAAAGTTTACTGACCAAAGAAGAAGCGCAAAATCGGTTTGCGCAAGTTTCTGACGTTAAGTATGGATTAGCTTTTACGCTTCCCGAAAAAGGACCGGACTATCAAGGCAGGGTAACTATTTCAATGAAGATTTTAAAAGCTGATCAACCTTTAAGAATAGATTTTACCGGCGGACAGGTTAAGTCGTTGAAAGTTAATGGCGAGACCGCCGTATTCACTTACAACGACCAATTTATCTTAATCAATTCCGGCATTTTAAAAGCCGGAAATAATTCAGCCGCGATCGAGTTTACCCATCCTTACAGCACAGACGGTGACGGGCTTTATCGCTTTGAAGATCCGGTTGATAAGAAAATTTATATCTACTCTAATCTCGAGCCCTTCGATGCTAACCGCGTTTTCCCTTGCTTTGACCAACCAGATATTAAAGCTACGTACACTATGGATGTGACGGCTCCTAAATCATGGGAAGTTGTAACTTCGGTGTTGGAAACTGGAAAAAAAGCTTCGGGTGAAATGCTTGTGTGGAATTTTCCAGAGAGTGCTGTGATGAGCACTTACATCTGGTCATTACACGCAGGTCCCTATCATGTGTGGAAAGATAATGCGGGAAAGATTCCGCTGCGATTGATGGCCCGAGAGAGCTTAGCGAAATATGTGGTTGCCAAAGATTGGTTTACTTTTACCAAGCAAGGTCTTCGCTTTTTCCCAAGATATTTTAATACTAACTATCCTTACAAGAAATACGACCAGGTTATTGTTCCTGACTTTAATGCCGGAGCCATGGAAAACGTTGCCGCGGTTACGTTTTCAGAGCGCTTCATTAGCCGGGGAGTTTATTCCCACCGTCAACGGGTCAGCATCGCTTCTGTTTTATTGCATGAAATGGCGCATATGTGGTTCGGCGATCTTGTCACTATGAAATGGTGGAACGATCTTTGGCTAAACGAAAGTTTTGCGACGTATATGTCTTCACTGGCGATGAGCGAAGCTACTGAATTTAAAAAAGATGCTTGGCGGGATTTTGCTCAAGGGAAAGTCGGTTCTTACCGTGCCGATCAGTGGGTGACCACCCATCCAATCGAAGCTCCGGTTCAATCGACGGATGATGCCTTTGCAAATTTTGATGCGATTACGTATGGCAAGGGTGCCTCATTACAGAAACAATTGGTTTTGTATCTTGGAGAGCGCAAATTTCAAAAAGGCATTCAGAATTATTTTAAAAAACACGCGGGTGGAAATACAACTTTGACGGATTTCATGAGGGCTTTATCGCAAGCCTCCGGAAAAGATTTAACCGCATGGAGTGAAATGTGGTTACGGACCGCAGGACTGAACACTTTAACGGCTGATTTGGTTTGTGGCGATGATGGCAAAATCCAGTCTCTTAAACTTTTACAAACTGCCCCCGATGCCCATTCTCATTTACGAGAGCAAGTGACGAAAGTTGCTTTCTTAAAATCCGGTAAATCAGGCATTAAAGTTCAAAAAGTTACAAACGTATTATTTAAAGGTGCATCAACTGATGTGAATGTTAAGGGTCAGGCTTGTCCTGATATCGTTTTCCCTAACTATGAAGATCACGCTTACATAAAAGTTCAATTGGATCCAATTTCTTTAAAATCAGTAAAAGCTGGAATTCAAAATGTAGAGGACCCATTAACCCGTCAAATGTTATGGGTAACTTTGTGGGATATGGTTCGAGATGCTAAGTGGAGCGTCAAAGAGTACGCCGAATTAGTATTGGAACAAATGCCCTTGGAAAAAGACGATAAGATTATTCGTTTTGTTTCCAATAATGCGGCTTCGAATTCCGATCTTAGCAATGTATTTTCTTACCTTCCCAGGGAAACCGAAAACGATAAAAAATATTTGGCTGACTGGATTGGCCGTTTTGAAACTTTAGCTCGCACAGAGTTGGAAAAATCCCCGGCCGGCAGCGAAAGACAAAAAATTTGGTTTAATGTTTTCGTGAACACTGGAGAAACCCCGCAAGCCCGCGAGAAAATGCAGGCACTTTTAGACGGAAATGCTAAACTTCCCGAATTCACCGTCGATCAAGATAAGCGCTGGGCATTGATTCAGACTTTATGCGTGCAGTGGGATCCAACCGCAAAATCCCGAATGGAGAAAGAAGCAGTGACGGATACTTCTGCTCAAGGGCAGCTTGAAGTACTGACCTGCCAAGCAGCATTGGCCGATGCCTCGAACAAAAAAGCGATTATGGAAAAATTAAAAGTGTCAGATAATTTTTCGAGCTTAAAAAAGGCAGATGCGACAGTGCGGGGATTGTATCCAAATCGGCAAGAGCCCTTGATCGAGCCGTTGTCTAAAAACTTTTACGACACATTAGCAGCAGCGCTTAAGAAGGAAAGTCCAACCTACCTAAAGACTTTAACGAATGCTGCGCCGAGGGAATGTGGAACTTCAGCGAAATTCGGTTCGGCTGAATTTCTAGCTTCGCAAAAAACTTTACCCGCAACGGTTCAGAAGGCTTTAAAGATTATAAATCAAGAAGGGCAGACATGCCGGCAGATAAGGGCTTTGGCGAAGGATCAGAGTCTGACAGCGCCTAATTAGTAGGTTTTATCCAGCGCCACTAATTGGTAGTGGCGCGAAGTCGTAAAGAAAGCCGATCTTCCGTTAGTAACAATATTCTTTTAATATCGGCGAAAGTTGTTGAAGGATCGTTGTTAAATCCCATTAGCCTGTGTTCGTATTTTTTGTTCTTAGTAAAATCCTCGACCGACCTTCTGAGCTCTTCCATTGCTGGCAAACGATGATCGAATTCTCCATTCACTTCTATGCTGGCTTTGTTCATCGCACAGTAAAGACTGAATGACTTAGCTTCCATGGGGCATTCCCGATTATCGTCGCGATTCCATTTCGATTCGCTGGAAAGAATTTTGGAAGCCTTTTGTAGGATTTTAACGTCGGTTTTAGTTACGGGAATTACAACATCGGACGGAGTGGATTCTTTCAGGCCATTTTTAACTTTCGCGATAGAATTGAAGCTCGGTAAAAATAAAACGAAAAATAAAAGTCGCTTCATTTTAATTTCCCGGTGCGACTTGCTTTGGATTTTAAGAGGGGAAGTGATTTGTTAGAAATCCAAGCTCCGATCAGTATACTAAGGATTATCCAGGCTAGTCCTAGAGGCATAACTAAGTTAGCGGGCAGAAGCGACTGGGTCAGCTGAGTTATTGCCGACAGTAAAATGGGAAGAATAAATCCTAATCCAATAAAAAGAGTAAACATTTCAATAAAAATATAGAGAAACAGAATTCGACTTTGAGTACGCGTTAAATCATTGAAGTCCCGCTTAAAGCTCCAGTAAATCCCGAAAGGAAGAGCTATAAATAAAATAAGCGGGAACAGAATGTAGGGACGGTCAAATAAGTTGTTGCCGTCAAAAACGAGAGTAAAAAACGCGAACACAGCAATTCCAGCTAAAACGATGGGGACCAATAATTTCAAAAATATCTTCACTAGTCTCATAATGCCTTAGTGAATCTCGATTTAATCTTTCGTAGTCCCATCATCCCTTTAATGAACCTCAATATAATCCAAGTCTTTATGATAAGTTTCTTCTAAACCTCTTAGTGATATGGCCGCCACAATTAAAGTCGCAGCACCGACCCATGCGGCGCTCATTAGAACGCCTACGGATGGATTTAACAGCTGAAATAAAAATGTGATTGGAATCACGCTGCCCCGAACGAAATTGGGAACCGTGGTAGTAACGGTCGAGCGAATGTTTGTTCCGAATTGTTCTGAAGCTACCGTCACGAATAGCGCCCAGTATCCTGAAGCTAATCCTAGTAAACCCGTCATCCAGTAAAATAATTCTAAAGAAGGCGCTTTAAGTGTCAAATAAACCGCGATCATGGCTGCCAATGATA
>JAZKJI010000111.1:0-3436 GCA_040384405.1 Bdellovibrionota bacterium | reverse complement strand
TGCCGCTCTAGAGACCATTCTCTTAACGAAAGAAATATTTTCTTCCTTTAAGTCCTGGTCTCAAAATTTTAGAGCGGATACTGAAAACTTAACTTAAAAAATTATTGAAATTTAATCATCGCGCGAAGGCTGCTGATGTGTCTCTCTTGGCGTGGGACTAATACATTAATGATTAGATCCCGTTCCTTTTGGGAAAGATTCATCGTTAAAGCTTCACGGTACTGATTTAACCCGTGTTCTTCGCCTTCTAGTAATGCCCGCAAAGCGGTTTCAAATCCCACCATTTTTGCCATGTTGACAAATGACAAAACAATTGTTCCCCATGGACCAGAGTTCTCACTAGGGGCCTGGCCTTCGCTGCGAACCAAACTTCGCATTTGGCGAACGGTGTCTTCGTGTTCCAGTTTAAATTCCCGAAGTCTGTCGACTTGAACCGGTGAATCCATTTTGGTTAAAACCTGGTCATAAGCTTCAACAGCGCTGATTTCACCTCTTAAGATTTTGTCCAGAAAAGCACCTTCCGGAGTGTCTTTGTAAGTCGTAGCTGTAACGGGGTTGGCAACTGTAAATTCCATATCATCCTCCTTGCGGATTTATTGCTGGCTGTTTGTTTCAGAAAAGTGTGACCGAATCATCCAAGCCATTAATTCGTGTTCTTTTAATAACTGAATTAGAAAATCTTCGCTCACTGGATCTTGGGTGAAAAAATCTTCCCGCGAAATTGTGTCTTTCAATTGCTCCATAATTTTAGAATGGTCAGCAACTAGATCTCGAAGCATCCCGTCTGTATCAGGAAATCGGCCTGGCTTTTCTTTCAAAGACATCTGATGTTCCATTTCGTGGACCGTACTTAACGGGCGAGCCCCCATAACACGAACGCGTTCCGCTAATTGATCCATCATTTCTAAAATCTTGCGATAGTGTTCTTCCAAAAAGCGGTGCACTTGCTGAAATCGAGGGCCGGTAATATTCCAGTGGTAATTTAAGGTACGAGTAAACAACACAAACTCGTTTGCCAGGATTTCGTTTAAATTATGAACCAGTTCCGTGTTATGACCGGAAGGATTCATGCCTACGTTTGGTTGGCCAAGTGGCTGAGGTCTTGAATTCCCGTTAGTGGTCGAGTTCCGATTCATTTAGAATGCCCCTGTTTAATCGTTAAAGATGCCGTTGCGGTCCTAATACGCGTTTCATTTTTGCAAACTGGCCGCCGTCCAAAATCCGAGATAGCCCCTAATATATTGAAGAAGATTAAACATTGTGGGGAATAAAATCCCTTAAGCTCGGGTTCATGTCGCAGATTTCTACACCGTGGCAAAGCGTCCTTAGGGAAAGATTCCCCCGCCTTTTTTAGAAACGGCAGGTTTTAAAACAGAAAGCCGGTCAGAAACCGGCTTTAAATTCATTACAAATATTTAGTAAATTCGGGACTATATTAAACTAATATCTGTTTATTAATATCCAACCGTCAATGTAACTGGACAATGATCTGAAATATTATCGTAGTAATACTGAAGATTAAGGTATGGATTGCCCTGAGTTGTAGTACTGACTGTAGCTGATGTATCGATATTGCAAACTCCGAAAACTTTAACCGCGCCGACTGGTTTTAAACTTGGACTAATCCAAAAGTGATCAAACTTAGAAACCTGCCCTTTTAGGTTTTTGTAAGTTGCTTTCGACGGATGCGGTGCCTGTCCAATTACAACGCCATCGCGTTTAAAAGCATCATCAAATAAAGTTGCGTCGGGTTTTAATTCGCCGGTTTTATCTGCATTGTATGTATTAAAGTCGCCCGTGATTAAAACCGGTAAAGACTTATTAGAAACTGAATTTAAATAAGCTGCGATTTTATCAATCTGCATCTGGCGAGTTTTAGACTCTTCCGGATAAGCCTTAAGGTGAACTCCGATAACGCGGGCAACATCTTTTCCTGCACTGTCAGTTACAATTGCATGTAATGCCGGTCGCGATTTTCCACCGTCAATTGAAACTTCATCAATAATGTCATTATTGTCGTTTGGCTCGCGTTTAATTTTAAAATTTCCGCTGTGGCAAAGAACTACGTGTTGGTGATTCGCAAATGCACTGTCGTAATTAAGGCAGCGCCATCCAAGGGGTAAAATATTTTTTTCTAAGCGAGCTGGATCAGTAATTTCTTGGAACACGATAATGTCAGAGGCCGGGATCATTTTTTGGATAAATTCTTTAAGTTTAGGATCGCGCTTTTCCATCTCGGGAGTTCCCGTCATTTCTCCACCAGTTCCGTAGTAACGGATATTGAAGGAAGTGACGGTTAATTTTCGGGGACCTGCTGAATTATCGGCTAGTGCTATTGCACCAAAGCCTAACATTAAAACTGTGTTCAGTAGCGCAAGTTTTCTAAACGGTGAACTCAACATACTTCCCCCTCCAGTTAGCGACCCGACTAAAGGCTAGAAGAACTCTATGCGTATTTCAAATATTAAAATGCGTATTATGGATGAAAACCCGGCCTTAACCGAAGCCTAACCGAGCGCTTGACGTAAGCTATTGATATTGTGTGAATAATTGCCCGTAAAAACATAGCTACCTGCAACAAAAACATCGGCTCCGGCGGCTTGTTTGATGGTCTTATCGTTAATTCCGCCATCGATTTCAATAAGAAACGAAGCCTTATTCTGAGTTCTCCACTGGTTAAGGAGTTCAACTTTGGCGATTTGATCCGCCATAAAAGACTGTCCGCCAAAACCGGGTTCGACGGTCATTACCAAAACTAAATCCACTTTTGAAAGATATGGTTCAATGAGTGAAACCGCTGTGCCAGGGCGCAATGTTAATCCGGCTTTTTTGCCCGCACTTTTAATTTGGTCTAAACAAGCTGATACTTGGTCGGTCGACTCAACGTGAATCGTGATCCCGTCAGCCCCGGCTTTCAAAAAATCGGTAATGTGACGTTCAGGTTTTTGAATCATCAGGTGAACATCGAAATAAATTTTACTGCAGGGTCTTAAACTTTTAATGACCGGAGCTCCGAAAGTTAAATTCGGCACAAAATCCCCATCCATCACGTCTAAATGAAGCCAGTCGGCACCGGCTTTTTCCACGGCGTTTATCTCTTCACCCAGGCGGCTAAAGTCGGCGGATAACAGGCTGGGAGCAATTTTTTTCTTTAGTGTGGTCATGGAGTTAATATTTGACCTTCGCGCAGCGGATGACCAGCCAAAAATTCTTTCGTTGCCATGCGCGCTTTAGATTCTGGCTGAACTTCAAGCAACGCGAGTTTACCACGCGAGGTTTCAATCACAAGTTCATGTTCATTTGCTTTAGATACTTTCCCGGGGGTTCCTACTACATCGTCGTCCTTAACGATCGAGCGGTGAACTTTTACGCGTTTCCCGTCCAACGTAAAATAAGTTCCGGGACCCAAGGAAAATCCACGAACCTTTCCATGAAG
>JAZKJI010000110.1:0-6320 GCA_040384405.1 Bdellovibrionota bacterium | reverse complement strand
CACCGCGCCAAGCCCGTTGCCGAAGGTCGACAGCAGCTCCTGCGCCATCCAGGCCGCGCGCAGCATCCAGCTGCACTGGGTGCAATAGGTGATGCGGATCGAGGGTTTTGGAACGGTCCAGCAAGGGTTGGGCGAGCTTTTTATCGTCGAAAAGCAGAAAAAGATTTTCCGCATTCAATAGTGCAAAACGTAATGTTTTGGTTGCCTCCCACCCCATAGGATACATTGTAGAGACGTCTTCAACTCGAGATCAATTAAAGGAATGTGACTGTATGTATAATTTTATCCAAATCGCCTCCGCCGCTTCCCGCACGAAAAAGAAAACCAGTGAAGCGCGCATGGTTTTGCATTTGGTAGAATGGGGTAAGGTCAATGACCTGAAAATTTTGAATGAAGCCCCGGCATGGCAGATTGCGGAACTAAAAAAATCCGAAAAAGAAGTACTACATTTTCAGTCTAAGATCGGTCCAGTGTGGATTTTACGGCCAAAGCTTAAAAACTTTGGCTTCGAAGGAGCATTCGAAGAAAACTTGTTTGCGTGGATTCGGGACACCGTAGGAACTTTGTGGGCGACGATTAAAAATCAACCACATAATTACCTTCGAGTCGATCTGGGCGAATGCGGCGAAGAAGTTTTCGAAGCAGCCGTTATCGGATTTGGTCTATCGCACTACCAATTCAAAGAAAAATTTGAAGAGAAAAAAATAGAGTGTCCAACGGTACTGGTGAGCGCCCGTGATTTACGAAATCCAAAGGCTTCTTTACAGAAGGCGATCGATAAAGTTTATTCACTGAATTTTACTCGCCACTTAATTAATTTACCTCCGAATATATGCAACCCCGTAAGTGTCGGTGAGATGTTGGAAGAAGAGTTACCAGCCGGTTTGAAGATCACCGTATGGGATGAAAAGCGAATGGTGCGCGAGAAAATGAATTTGCTTTTAGCGGTGGGGCAAGGCTCGGCAAATCCCCCGCGATTAGTTCATATGCAGTGGCGACCGGTGAAGGGCGGAAAGGCTCCGGTATGTTTTGTCGGAAAGGGTGTAACCTTCGATACCGGTGGACTGGATATTAAACCGTCATCAGGCATGCGCTTAATGAAAAAAGATATGGGCGGCGCCGCAGTTGTCGCGGGACTTGCACTTTGGGTAGCAAAGGCAAAAATTCCAGTGAACTGTGATTTCTTTTTAGCGCTAGCCGAAAACGCCGTTGATGGGAAATCTTTTCGACCAAGTGATTTAATCAAGTCACGAGGCGGATTTTTAGTAGAGATTGATAATACAGATGCCGAAGGAAGATTAGTATTAGCAGATGCTTTAAGCGTCGCTCTGGATGAAAAACCAGCAGCCGTCATCGATGTCGCGACATTGACGGGCGCAATTAAAGTAGCATTGGGAGCAGAGGTAGCAGGATTATTTTCCAACCAAGATGACCTGGCCCGCGAGTTAGAAAACTCGGCAAGAAGAAAGGGCGAAGGGGTATGGAGAATGCCACTGGTACAAAAATATTTTTCCGGCCTATCGGGAACTCCATTCGCAGATTTTAAAAATGCAGCCGATGGCTTCGGCGGAGCAATTACCGCAGCACTTTTTCTACAAAAATACGTTAACGGAACTCCGTGGGCTCATCTAGATATTTATGCTTGGGCGGATAGGGCACAGGGGGCGGTGGCCTCTTCAGGGGGGCATGCGCAGACTTTGCAAACCTTGATGGATTTTATTGAAAATCGAGCGTGAAGCTGAACGGTAAACAGTGGCAGTCCCGTTGACCGCAGCCGCAGCCGTTCGTCGCACCCGTTCCCGTCCCGTTTACCGTACCGTTTGCCGAACTTTAACTTCAGTACTTCTTGAATGAAAGTTGGATTTAATTCTTTTGGTCGGTCGTTTTTTCAATGAAAAAATAAAAAAAATCGGGCAACGGTACGGAAGACGGGACGGGAACGGGTGCGACGAACGGCTGCGGCCAACGTTACGGAAGTAGTGCCTGAAAAACGGTAGGGAAAAGCCAGTCGAAAGATGTCCGAAGCGGAAATTAAGTTTTATACCCGAAGACCTTACGCGCTTTAATAAAAGTCCGCATTTCAGGTGTAACCATACTCTCCCACTTCTTATCTTTCTTCTCGATCAGTTTTTGAACATCACCCGAGTGATGATAAGTATCCTCGGCATCACACGTAGAAATATCTTTAATTTGCCCGTTATCTAGAAAGTGGTGATAGATGTGATTATAGTCTTTGCTGGCATTGAAAACTTTGGCGGTTAAACATTCTTTGTCGGTCTTATGGGGATAGATAAAAATTTTAGATTCTTTTTCCAAAAGTTTTCCGAATCCTTCCAGTAAGCCGCCCTCTAAATTCCCGTAATATTTCGGATCAAATATGGTCTTTAAGTAATTGGCGGACATTACGATGACAAAAGGTTGGGCAGTGTATTTTCGGAAAAAACTTTTTACTTGGTAGAAATAGGGTAGTCCTGAAAATAACGAGTGGACACCTTGGGCGGCAAGGCCTTCCAAACGCTCGAGTAAATCTTCGTCTTTTGTGTGGCCCTTTTGGCTTGGTAAATTTATTTCATAAATTGGCAAAATCTCGTTCGTTTTTTTAACGTCGGGAAATTCTGATTTGAATTGCTCGGAACCTTTTTTCATAACTTCCAAATGAGTTAAGGTTAGGGGAGCAAAAAATCCCCGTTGTAATAATATGTTTTTTCCGTAAATCGCATCTCCGACATGCAGGGCCTTTTGATTTGCATCAAATAAAATCGCTTCAGCTAATCCACGTTTTACCAATTGAATATTTAAAATACGATCATCAAAAGATTTTAGGTCTTCGCCAGAAAATCGAACTAAGTCGATCGCAATTTGTCCTGGCTTTAATCCTTCGGTCAAACTTGTTAAAAAAGTGTCGTAATTTTTAGTTCCAAAAAAAGCAGCTTCAACTAGGTTTACACCAAGTACTCCCAATGCTTCCTGTTGAGAAAGGCGATAACGATCCAGCATTCGCACATGCAAAATTATATCGTTGATCGGGCCCTTTGGTTTTGTCTGAAAGCGGACGCCCATCCAACCATGACATCGCGGCGTTTCTGCGCAGCCCGTGGCAACCGTACTTGCGAAGGCGAAGAATTTAGTTTTGTCTCCGCGGACTTCGTCAAGGCGGCGAATTAATAGGCTAAATTCCTTATCTAACATTTTATTTAATCGCGGTTCGCAAACATACCGGCCGTTTTTTTCTTTGCCGTAAATCTCGTCGCTGTAAACCATATCGTAAGCAGAAATTGTTTTTGCAATTGTTTGGGAAGCTTTTCCCGCCAGGAAAAAATGCCGTGCGACTTCCTGGCCGGCGCCAATCTCTGCAAATGTGCCATAAATCGCTGGATCTAAATTAACTCTTAAGGCTTTTGAGGTTGGAGTTCTTTGGTCAAGTGTGGAGGGCATCTTCTTTTTTCCTATTCACATGATGATCGTCGGCGCTGGCTTTAACCCATCCGGTGATTGCCAAGGAAAGCGCTTTTTCCGCCGGTAAATTAATTCGGTTCAGTTTGTTTTTATCCAGCAATAAAGTAAACCCACCCAGACCGTAGCTCATAGGAATATAAACCGTTACTTTATCCTGAAATTCCTTAATCGGCCCTAAATCATCAAACCAATCCCGAGTTACCAAACCCAGAGCCTGCATTCCCGGTGCAAGATCGACCAATACGGTACTCATTGTCGTATGCGGACCAGATTTGGAAAATAGATTCATTAAATCCCGAAGCGGGGAATAAACGGTTCGAATAAGCGGAACACTCAGTACACGTTTTTCAATACTGCCGAGAAAGCTTGCAACGATAAAACTATTCAAAATTAAACCAAATAGGAAAATCACCAGGATAGATAACAAAAATCCCAAACCAGGAACGTACGCCGATTGCGGGATAAATATTTTTAATATGCTCCCAAGGAGCGTTTCAAAAATCAGAATACCGGTATAAAGAACGTAAATCGTTACTGCTATCGGGAGAAGGGTGAAAAGCCCTCGTAAAAATATTCGCTTGAACGAAGTCATGGCCTATTCTGCGTTCTTATTCCTAGGCTGACAACAGCGGGGCCACTAATGACTTTGAGGGTCAGGAAAACTGACCGTTACTGAGAGTAAAATCCCCGGGTTTAACTTAGATAATAGCTGTCTCATCTTGGGATTAAAATTAATTTTACTGTCACTCGTTTTTACACAATTCCCAACCTTCTAGAGTTATTAGGTTTTCGTTGTCCCATTTTTAACACATTTGAAGAGCGGAAAAGTGTCTTATTTCGGCTCTACAGGGCCCAAGTCATAAGTCCGATAGGTTAACTGTAGCAAGGAGAACGTTGGTGGCTGATATTGTACTACGGCAAATTCGTCTGTTAATTTTGCTTGGGACTTTGATTGCCACTTCCGTGGGATTTGCCCAATCTTCTTTGCCACCCGCTAATGTGGTTCCGGGCGAATATATCGTTAAATTTAAAGGCCAGCCTTCGACTGCAAAAGTTCAAGGTAAGTTATCTGGAAAAGTTAATTTCAAAGGCCGCGCTCCTATGGCGGGGATGTACCACGTTCAATTAAAGGGTGGCGTTTCAGCAAAAGACTTATCTGATGATCCAGATGTAGAGTACGTTGAACCAAACTATATATTAACTAAAGCAGATGATGTTCCTCCGGGCGAACCAATCGAGACTTTCTCGGCTGACGATGTTGCAGCTCTTTCATCTGTTACCTATTATCAAAACTTTGCACCTACACAGTTAGAACAAGCATGGCAGGTGAAAAAAGCTTTCAATGCGGCAAATCCGCAAAATCGACCTATCGTTGCTATTGTTGATACGGGATTTAATAAAAATCACTCTGTAGTAACGGCAACGAATGCAATGTGGAGAAATACCGCAGAAATCGCCGCTAATGGTGTCGACGATGATGGAAACGGATACGTTGATGATATCAACGGTTGGAATTTTATTAATAACACAGCTAACTTTGCTGACGATCAAGGCCACGGTACTCACGTCGGAGGAATCGTTCTTGGTGTTGGACTTGATATATTAAGTTCATCTCTTGATCCTGCGATCGTTCAATTAATGCCATTGAAATTTTTAGATTCAGCAGGTTCGGGAAGTACTTCTAATGCGATTCGCGCAATTTACTACGCTGTAAATAACGGAGCCAAAGTGATTAACTGTTCATGGGGTGGTGGTTCTTACAGCCGTGCACTTCAGGATGCTTTATCTTTTGCTTATCAGAATGAAGTACTAGTTGTATCTGCGGCGGGAAATGCGGCCGCAAACAATGACTCGACGGCAATGTATCCGGCTAACTACGATGTTCCTTCTAATATCTCAGTAGGAGCTTCTACTGATTCAGACGTCTTAGCTTATTTTTCTAATTACGGTGTGACCAGTGTTCACATGGCAGCTCCGGGTTACCAAATATATAGTTTGTACGGAAATGGCTATGCGACAATGTCGGGAACAAGTATGGCAGCGCCATTCGTTGCGGGTCTTGCGGCCATGGGAATTCGCGAGCAGCCGACAATCAAAGCTTATCAATTGAAACAAACACTTTTAGATAACGTTGACGTCTTAGGAAGTCTTTCTTCTAAAGTTAAAGGTTCAGGACGCGCGAACGTTTTAAAATTTATTAATACTTTACGTGGCGGCGGTTTCGTCGTCAGTAGTTCACAGCCAACTTACGTTGCAGTTTATAAAGCTGAAGGTGGATCAACTGTTGGTTCCGCTTCAGGCGGCGGCGGTGGTTGCGGGATGATTCAAGATGTGGCCGATAAATTACCACCGGGGTTTAGTGGATTGGTCGGAATTTTATTATTAGCACCATTAGCATGGGCTGCATTTATGCGAAACCGTGCTCCTGAAAGTCGTCGTAAGTTCGATCGTTTCCGAATGGAGTCAAGCGTGACAATCCAATGCGGGGATCAGACGATCGTTGGAAATATGAAGACGATTTCTATGGGTGGTGTCTCGTTCGATGCGAAACAAGCACTCGAAAAAGGTGGCCAGGTTACGATGCGAATTGAAAATCCAGGTGGTGGAGAGCCGATTGAAGTTGCGGGACATATCGTATGGTCAAGCAAGGATCAATCATATGGAGTGCAATTCTCCCAAGTCGAATCTGGAATCCAAAACACCATTAACAAATGGACGCAAAAATTATCCAAAGCTGCTTAGGGTGCTGAAGAGCGCGCGGCAGCGGCGGGCGGGAATTCCTGAAGTCTATTTTCAGGGGCCGCCCATCCATGGGCTTCAGCTGCCCTTCGGGCCTTCCCTCCAGGAAGCGCTGAGCCCCTAAA
>JAZKJI010000109.1:5604-9168 GCA_040384405.1 Bdellovibrionota bacterium | reverse complement strand
TAATTTCCAAATCTATTCCCAGGTCTGATCTAATTTATCGGAATAAAAGCGCAACGCCTTTTCGTATTTCTTAATGGATGGATCTGAAGTCGTCTCGATTAGTTCAATCAATAACTGACTAACGGCTTCCCGGGATTGGTTCAGGTTATACAAGGTAATGGCGTTGAATACCTTAAATGACCGATCTTCCGGAAACTCTTTAATCGCTCGAGAAAATACGTCCGATGATTTTTGATATTGGCCAAGGCACCGGCAGGTACTGCCAAGTCCAAGCAATGCTCCTTTTCGATCTTCGGAACTAAGGCCAATCGCCAAAGCTTTTTCATAAAAGGGAACTGCTTCCCTTTCTTTGCCCAAAGAATCGTAGGTCCAAGCGGTTTGATAATTTAAGGTTGGATCTTCTGGATGATTTTGCAGCAAAACCGAAAGAATAACCAAAGCTTCCCCGGAATGGCCGTCTTTTCGAAGTGCGATAGCTCTTTGAAGATCTTCTTTCATTAATTCCCCGAGTGCCTTGGTTATTTCACCAGGCGCTTTGCTTTTACGGCAAGCGTATAATATTCGGCGCTGCCTTCCTTGCCGCCCGTCACTTTTGCCTGCTGATTGTCGTTGGCAATGATGCTTGGTTGAGATGAAAACTTTTGCATTCCGTCTTTACCCACTACCCCAATATTAAATTTCATATGAATCGCTTTTTTACCGGGAATGGTACTTTCATCGGCAACTACTTCGATATAGCTTTCTTCGCCGTCAGTAGTCTGGGAAATTTTTGCTCTTTCGCCGGCTTTAGCAACGACAGATGAAGAAGAAATGGGTTTTCCATTAAGAGTAAGATCGGCCTGAATTTGGTAAAGCTTACTTGCGCCGAACGCGCCCGAGGAAACTAAAGTTAAAGCTAGAATTAATGTTTTCATACGACTCCCTTAAAAAATTGTAATTATCTATCCCGAAGGCCAGTTGCAGCCTAGTTACTAGTGACGGAAAGGCATTGGTCCCAAGTAATCCTTTTTCCCGATATCTAAACCATTATGTCTTAAAATTTCGTAAGCCACCGTAATATGAAAATAAACATTGGGAATGGAGTGTTGAACTAAATATTCATGCCCCATCAGATACTTACCTTCCCAGCGCGGAGTTGTGATTTTTCGTTCTTCAGCGCCGGCAAAATCTTTTTGAGTCACTGAATTTAAAAATGTGATCGTATCAGTGATACGTGCACGAAGTTGAGGCATCGTCGTTTCTTTGTCATCATGCACTGGCGCATCTTTGTTAGCTAATTTAGCCACGCAAATTTTTGCTGAATCAGTGGCGATCTGAATTTGGCGGATTAAATTCAGTTGATCTGGCGCTAACCGCGAATTTAATAAAACTTCCGTTTCAATTTTTTTAGCTTCTGCATATTGCGTAGCTTTACCCAAAATTGAGTCCAAGTTTTTTAACATTTTCGTAAATTGGGTAACGGTAAGGTCATAGATCATGGGGGTACTCCTGTTTAGGGAACAGTTATATCCCGGCGGTCTTTAAGGTCTACTTAATTCTTGGTGATTTTTAAGTTTTTTACAGAATGATTTGCAGCAAAATTTCCCTACTTTGCCAGGCTGGACTAGAACAGTTATTTCAGCTACATCATGTAAGTGAAATTTTTCCTGCTTCTTTTTTTTTAACCGGAATCTGCCACGCTGCTAATAACGATCGCCCTTGCCCGAATATTTATATCCTCGATGGAAAATTAAAACTAAACGAAAGCGAATTGGTTTTAGTCTGCGGCAGTGACAAGTCTGACTTTGCCTGGAAAGAAGTTCCTCTCTTACAAGCCAAGTACCAGTTAAATGTCATTCTACAAAACCTTGGTTACCTAAACAGCCAGTTCGTTATCCAAAATGAAAAACTTTATGTCCGTAAGGGACCTCTTACGGAAACAGAAAAATTAGTTCTTACCGGCACCAACGGAATTGTTGATGTCGAAAAGAAAAGAAAAATTATTGGCTATCCCATTATCCCTGCAAAACTGGATGAAGTAAAAAAGTGGGCCGAGCTAGCAGCGCGCCGACAAGGGCACGCTTGTCCCGAAGTAACCATGAAAGCAGAAGTTTGGAATAAAACTATTTTTGCCGACATTGAACCGGGACAATCCCAAACGATAAATGAAATAGTTCGCTCTGGTTACGGGGATCTGGACCCCGAATCTATTCACCGGTTTGAAGCATTTAGAAAAGGGCAACGCTATAACGTCATCGAAACCCAAATTACTGCTGATCGGATGATGGCACAGGGGCTTTTTCAAAATGCATACATCACTCCGATCTGTAATGGCGACAAAGTAGACTTAAATTTTGTGACTGAAGTGGGAAAACCAAAACTTTTGCGATTTAGTGTCGGTGGATCAACGGAAGAATTTCCCTTTACCGATGTCTGGTATAAAGATGCCAGGTTAGATAATCGCGCTTCCAATTACAATGCCCGTCTTCACGTCTCGCCCGTTAAACAAAAAATCGAAGTGAACTCGGAGTTCTATATTATACCCCACTCTTACACGACTTTCCTTGGCCCCCGCTTTTTAGCCGAGCATTTAAAAGAACGGGTTTATGAAATGAACCGTTCAGAAGTGGGTGCTGATTTAGGACGTGGTTGGGATATCTCTGGTGTCCGACTAGATGGTCGAATCGGTCCAACAGTTCACTATTCAAAAACTCTTGCCGGGCAAGGTCCACCTGAAACCACTTACCTAGCGTGGGAAGGTAAATTAGATTTCTTAAGTCACGCGCTGGAAGCATTTTCCCGAAACCAATATGAAGGTTGGGATGCAAGACTTGAATATTCCGGGCAACGGGAATACCTAGGGTCAGGGAAAAATATCGACCGGTATGATTTTAATTTTAAATACCTCTATAACGTGAATGGATATTCCCCTCCGCTATTTGTTATTGCCAGCCGCTTTGAAGGAATCATGCTTGATCCCCATACCCGGGATCAGGATCAAGACATTTTAGAAATCCCACTTGATCTGCGTATCTATTACGGCGGAAACGAAAACCTCCGGGGATTTCAAAGACACGCGCTTAATAATAGCAGTCAAGGTTATCTTTCAGCGGCGTTGGCGGGTTTTGAATTGCGACTGATTGAAGTATTACCCTATCACGTTGAACCATTTTTACTTTATGACGTGGCAAAACTTGGTAAAAGACAAAACGTATTTATGGAACCGACATTTTATTCTTATGGTGCCGGCCTTCGTTGGGTATCCCCCTTTGGAACTTTACGTGGATCAGCCGCGCGCGGACAAATATTTAACAACAACGAAGATTCAAATTTCTATCCGACCGATTGGGTATTTTTCATTAGCTTCGGGCAGGAGTTTTAATGTCGGATAAAATAAAACACCGATTTAAAAAAACGGCTAAATGGATACTGATTGGGTTTGGCAGCCTAATTGGTATTTTAGTTACCCTGGTCGTCGGGATAATTCTGTGGGTCTATTTCAATCCCATGTCGGCTTGGCAGATGGCAGAAAAAAATATTTTACCCAAAGATTTAAAAATCGTTTGGGAACAAGCAAAGATCGAT
>JAZKJI010000109.1:0-5594 GCA_040384405.1 Bdellovibrionota bacterium | reverse complement strand
ATCGATATTGATTACACCTTTCCCCTTACTTGGGACATTAATGCTAATTTTTCGGACCTATTAATTACCAAAGATACCCCTAAGATTGTTGTGCCGCTGGATCAGCTGACTTTGTTAGCTCATTTAACGGTTTTTCATCCCAGAACGACTTTAGAGATTCATCAGTTTACCGCCATTTCCAAAAAGAGTCCGATCGAATTCCACATTGCAAAAAGTGACCAGCCTGAAAAACCATTTGATCCCGCGGCGGTCCTGCGAAAAATAGAAACTCTGGTTAATAAAATCGTTACCTGGCAGGACCGATTAAAAGTAGGAAAAATCTTGGTCACGGTTGATCAATTCCAGATGTTTCCCCTGGAAGGGCCAACCCTAAATGCTGCCGCTAATTTAGAAAAGACCTGCGTCGGCGCCTGCGAAATAAACTTCAACGTTGAAGTGAAGGACTTCTCGAAGTTATTTTCTCACATTGGTCTTAAGGGCGTTTCAGATCTCAGTAAATATAATTCTGCCGAAAATTTCCTGGATGGCATCATTACTTTAACCGGTGAAGAAATAAATTCAATAATTCCTTTAAAAGTTTCCCACGGCGAAGGGAAATTTATTTTAGCGTCCGATGCGAAATTTCAATACAAGATAAAAAATAAATGGTTAAAGGTAGATCCAAAAATACGTGCGACAGCTGCAGCTAATGTTATTGATGTTTCTTTAGTTACCAGCGTAACTGGAATTCCCGGTCCCTTGGCAAGTCTTCCGGAAGTTCGAATGACCTATCATCTTCCTATGGAAAATGGTGATAAATGGTTATCAAACCGCGGGGATATAGCGATCAATACCAAAGTTCCAATGTTCTTTATCAGTAAAGATGTAAGAACCGTGATCGAGCGCGAATGCCAATGTAAAATCAACCAAACTTTAAACGTCGACTTGGACGCAGGTATTTGGATCGAAAGTCTTCTAAACACCGATAAGAAAGAAACCAGGGATCCGGCCATCGATGCAAAACTTAGTATCGAAGATATAAAAAATAAAATTTTCTCGCTCTACCTAAAAGCAAATGCAAAAATCTATAATTCCAAAGGCGAGTGGATTATAGAGCCGGTCTTAGATACCACAGCTAATGTCACAAGTTTTCAAGCTCTGCGAAAAATTCTAGAAGCAAATAAGATTATGGTCCCTGCCCCCTTTAGCGTTTTAGATGGTGAAATTGATTTTGAAGCTAAAGGACCTTTGAAATTTGAAAGCCTTGATGGAAAAGAGTCTTCCATGAACGCCCTGGCTAAAGTGAAAACCCGTCTTCGCTCGGCTAATCAAAGGGCTATTTTAAATGCGGAACTACTTTTAAGTATGCAGCAGGATTTTAGTGCTTTAGATATTCAAGTCCATGCCTTGATCGATGATTTATGGGTAGAACTCCCACCGGTAAATCCGATCCAAGGTTTACCAAGGGTCATGCGCGATTCAAGAATTCAGTTAGAACCAAAAGTGACAAAGAAAAAACCAAGATTCAAAATTACTTTCGGGTGGGACATTGAAACAACAAATCCAGGTGCCATCAGACTGCTGACTCCATTGGCGGATCCTTATATTCCAATCTCTATCAGATTTAAGCGCGGGCCAAAAAGTGGAGAAGGTAATTTCTTAAAGGTCGAGCGATTTCAAATTACCTATCTACGCCGGACCGTAAACGTTCGCTCGGTGATGTTAGATTTAGATGAAACTCCAAAAAATGATTTCCCCATCGATGCAAGGATGAGTGTAAAGCAAACTGATTACCGGGTTAACATTCGGATTGCCGGAACAATTCAGTCACCTAAATTAGAATTAAGTAGCCAGCCGTATTTGGAATACGGGGATATAATTTCAGTCTTACTGTATGACCGCACTCGGGATGAGCTTGCGGGCGGTGACGCCGAAACTTCAGGAAATGTGCAAGCCGCGATGGCTGACCGGGCAATTGGACTATTTGGATTATGGGCATTTGCCGCAACACCCATCAGAAGTTTTTCCTACAATGCGGTAACAAAAGTATATTCGGCGACAATTTTATTGGGCGATGGCTTAACGGCAGGAATCGGAACCGGAAAAGATGAAGCAACATCTTTTGAAATCAGAAAGAGATTGTCACGAAGATGGGTTATTGCCGCCACCTGGAGTCCAGCTGACGAGGATGAAGATGGTGGCGAAGTTGTTTTACAGTGGGAAAAAAGATTTTAGGAGCGGCTAAAGTCTTAACTAAATTTAGATTTAAGGTAAATCTGATTCAAAATTATAAAAATTTTGAGGTGTCTTGAATAGGCGTAGAGAGGAAGATCTCTACGCCTTAATATTAATTCAAAGTCGAAGGATTAGATTGCTGGAACACACTTAGTTTCTGGCTGATTGCCAAAAGGCTTTGTCTTAATGAATCCGCACTTTGTTCTAATAATTTCATTTTAGATTCACGGCCTTCTTCTTGAAGTTTATTTGCTTCATCAATTAAAGGGCGAAGTTCTAATTCAAATTTAGATAGGCGCATAGAGATCTCGGCACGTTCTTGATCAGTTGCAGTTTCGCCTTCAACTTTTATCAAATCATTAAGTGATAAAGTAAGAACGCGAACTTTTTCACCCAGCGCGCGAAGTTCATCCATTTTTGATTGGGTATCACGTTTACGAAGATTTAATTTTTCGGCACGTGCTTGAACCAGTTGGGCTGCCGCTTCTGCCTTTTGTCGCAGATCTTGAAGTCCGGTTGATAATCTTACCACTTCGTCGGTAACGCCTTGGCCGCATTCGGTAAAGCGATTAATCAAACGCTCGGCTTGTTCATAGTCGAACTCTGATTTCATCTCCATCGTGTCGATTTTTTCGCCCAGGCGGATAAGCTCGGAAAAGTAATTATCCAAAGCGAAAACGGTTTCTGTTAGGGGGCTTAAATTTTTGTTTTTATATGTTTCTGGCATGGGTGTTTTTATGGCATTTCCGCGAACATTTATAAACAGAAAATGGTAGATGACGCCCCGATTATCAATATTTTATTGAATAAATGCTCCAGATCGAATTGATTAAGAACAATGAAAAATTTCACATTTCACCAGCTCTTCGAACGGGAAAGTTCTACATACACTTACCTGTTAGCCGATGCCGATAGCTTGGAAGCAGTCATTATCGATCCGGTGCTTGAAACCTCGGCACGGGACCTACAATTAATTCAAGAATTAGGCCTTAAGCTTCTGTATATCTTGGAAACTCACATTCACGCTGATCATATTACCGGTGCCGCCAAGTTATCTGATGCAACCGGAGCACAAATCGCTGTCAGTGGCCATGCCCAAGCTACCGGCGCCAATCTGTTTTTAAAAGATGGAGATGTGATTCCTTTTGGTCGACATCGTCTAAAAGCGCTTTCCACCCCGGGACACACCGACAGCTGCATGTGCTTTTACATGGAAGACCGGGTTTTCACCGGCGACGCTTTAATGATCAGGGGTACCGGTCGCACGGATTTTCAACAAGGCTGCGCCCCTACTTTATTTAAAAGTGTAACTTCAAAGCTCTTCACGTTGCCAGAAGATACCCTTGTGTACCCGGGGCATGATTATAAGGGTTTTACGTCATCCACAATTGGTTCTGAAAAAAGATTTAATTGCCGGTTAGGTCACAACCACTCAATGGAAGACTTTATCAAAATAATGTCTGAACTAAAATTGGATCAACCCAAAAAAATCGATGTTGCCGTCCCTGCTAACCTAAAGTGCGGAAGAGTTTAATTAATTTGTGGGTAAATAAATTCCCGCTGAAAGGCTTTTATGTCTCATTATAAAGTTCTAATTTTGGGCGCGGGTTCTGGTGGCGTATCTGTGGCCGCCCGCCTAAAAAAATTAATGAGTGCTAAAGAAATCGGGATTATCGAACCCTCGAATTTTCATTATTACCAACCATTATGGACTTTGGTGGGTGCAGGGATAGTCCAAAAAGAAAAAACTGAAAAACCAATGGTATCTGTAATTCCAAAAGGAATTTCGTGGATTCCAGATCATGTACAAAGCGTTAATCCCGAAGCAAGGAAAGTAGTTTGTGCTTCTGGGAAAGAGATAACCTATGAGTTTCTTTTAGTCGCTACTGGATTAAAACTTGATTGGCAAAAAATTAAGGGGCTTGAAGGAAACATCGGAAAAAATGGTATTTGCAGTATCTATCGCTATCAAGACGCCGAAAAGACAGCCAACATGATCCACCAATTTAAAGGTGGCGATGCAATTTTCACGATGCCTCCAGTTCCAATTAAGTGCGCAGGTGCACCTCAAAAAATTATGTACCTTGCCGAAGAGATCTTCCAAAAAAACGGAGTGCGCGCTAATTCGAAAGTGACGTTCACCGTCGCCGGAAAAGTAATATTCGGAGTACCCACTTTTGCAGCACCCTTAATGAAAGTGGCAGAACGGAAGAAAATCGATTTAAAGTTTTCCCACAAGCTTGTCGAGGTAAAACCTGAGTCACGAATGGCCGTATTTGAGAAAACAACCGATGCAGGTACCGAGCAAGTAACTCTTAGCTATGATTTACTTCATGTCGTACCACCGATGAGTGCTCACAGTTACGTAAGGGATTCTAATTTAGCATTTACCTCTGGACCGCAAGAGGGTTGGTTAAAAGTTGATCAAAACACCCTTCAACATCAAGATCACAAAAATATTTTCGGCATCGGCGACGTGACCGGAGTTCCAAATTCCAAAACAGGTGCTGCCATCAGAAAACAGGCGCCGGTCGTGGTACAAAATCTTTTTGATGTGATGAGCGGTAAAGCTCCAACTGCATTGTATGACGGTTACTCTTCTTGCCCACTGATTACCGGAGTGGGAAAAGTAATTTTGGCAGAATTCGGTTACGACGGAAAATTAATGCCCACCTTCCCAATGAACATGACTAAAGAGCGCAGGAGTATGTGGATCTTGAAAAAAGATTTACTTCCGCCCATGTATTGGAAAGGGATGATGACCGGCAGGATGTAATGTGACGCGACGTTTTCTGGACGTCGCGGGTATAAAAGTTCTTACATACAGCCACTGACTGCTACCGAAGCCGTTACTCTGCAGCCGCGCGAAGCATCCGTTGTAAACTGCACATTCGGTTCACCATATACATTTACGTATCCACCGGCATAGGCGCACTTACCTGAAACCATTCTTACGCGATCATTAAGATGTTTTAGGGCTTCTTCTTGTTGTTCAAGATTTATCCGAGGGTCCGAACAGTCCAAGTTGTAAGAATTTAAAGATGTACCACTTAATACTTGATCTGCTTGGGCGGTCACCGTGACAAATGCCGTGCTCAGTAGGATCGAAAATAATTTATTCATAACTCTTCCTTTATTTGTGTTTAGTAATTTTTTTTAACTGGATACCTAAAAGTTGCTAGTCATTAACGAAGTTTCAAAGTCTGCATTTAAATTGTGCCTGCTAATCTTTATCTACCGGCGCGACTTTCTCGCAAGCCGTTCTCGCTTCAAGTTTAATAGAGTCTACTAGCCAAGCCTTTGCACCAGCATCATAACGGACAGGTAGGTACTTTGTTTCGCAATGAAATTTAACCTGATTAGAGAACCAGATATCAGCC
>JAZKJI010000108.1:9334-21328 GCA_040384405.1 Bdellovibrionota bacterium | reverse complement strand
AATCGCATGGGCAGTAATCCTAAACCCGAAATCAGATCGGTCATTGATACAGCTCAATTAATCAAAGCCAGCGAACGAGTTGATCAAATTTACGTCGATAATAAAATTCGGAACTACGTTGTCGAAATTGTTATGGCGACACGCGAGCCGGAAAAATACGGGTTAGCAAAAATTAAAGATTTAATTCAAGTCGGGGCTTCACCGCGCGCCACGATCAGTTTGTATCGCGCAGCCAAAGCCCACGCATTTTTACGGGGACGTGGATACGTTACGATTGATGACGTTAAAGCTATCGTTTACCACGTTCTTCGACACCGTTTACTGCTGACTTACGAAGCCGAAGCCGAGAATTTAACGACGGATGAAATTATCAAAGAAATTCTTGGTACGGTGGAGGTTCCTTAATTGCTTCCAGAAGAGGTACTGCAGCAGATAAAACGGATCGAGATTAATACTCGAAAACTCGTGGACAGCATGTTCATGGGCCAGTATAAAACTGCGTTCAAAGGCCAGGGAATGACCTTTGCGGACTTTCGCGAATACGTACCGGGTGATGATGTTCGCGCAATTTCTTGGCCACTCACTGCTCGTACTGGAAAAACTTTTATCAAAAAATTTGAAGAAGAGCGGGAATTAACAATTCTTCTTTGCGTTGATATCAGCGGCTCTACGGATTTTGGATCCCAAAAAAACTTCAAGGGCGAAATCATTACCTACTTATCGGCGGTCTTAGCCTACGCCGCGATTAAAAATAACGATACCGTGGGACTGCTGCTTTTCACGGACCGGGTTGAACACTACGTTCCGCCCCGTAAAGGAAGAAATCACGTTCAGCGATTATTGCGCGATCTGGTTTATTTCAAGCCGCGAGGTTCTGGAACAAATATCGGAGAAGTTTTAAGATACGTGACGGGGATTCTAAAAAGAAAAGCCAGCGTATTTATTTTTAGCGATTTTATGGATGATGACTTTGATCAAGCGATGCGAGTCTTGGGTCGCAAACATGATATCGTGGCCGGGGTTGTTACAGATCCCCTTGAAACTGCTTTACCAAAAATGGGATTAGTTGAATTTATTGATCCTGAAAGTGGCGAACAAGTTTTAGTGGATACTTCCAGCAATTTTTTTCAAAGAGATTTTAAAAGTGAAATTCAAAAACGAATTTCTAAAAGAGACCGTTTATTACGAGTATCACAGGCGGATCGATTAGATGTATCAACTGATACCGACTGGGTTAAAGCATTATTAGCCTATTTCAGGAAGAAGTAAGTCATGCAGTGCCTGCTTGAAATTCCAGCGATACCGGGTTTAGCCGATGGTGAAATCACCGTGGGCCGGGAAGCTATTTTTCATTGCGCTGGCGAATTGGAAAAATCTTTTAATCTGGATGCGGCCACTGTGAAAATCACGGGCAGTGAAACGGCTTCTAATTACTTGCTAAAAATTTTAAAAGTAGAGAGACGTGATTTAAACTCTTTCGACGTTGTGTTCACAAGCTATGTTCCGGGAAATCATAGTATCCCGGATGTAGCAATTACCGATGGCAGTGGCTTAGTATCTTTAGGTCCGTTGAAGCTTGAAGTAAAATCAGTGATCGAACAAAACCAACAGCAACCACCGCAGCCATTCGGACCAATGGGACCATTACGTTTGCCCGTGCCGATGTTTGTTTGGATCGTTTTAGGAATCTTGATTTTAATTACGGCAGTTTCCGGTGCAGCGGCTTGGCGAAAACGAAAACTTCGCAAAGCCTGGGAAATCGAGAAAAAGAAATACTCGGTACGTTTAACTCCGATCATGCAACTCTATGTCGATAACCGGCGCATCGAACGAAAATGGAAAGAATTAACTCTGGAACAAAGATCTTCAGAGCTATTGCGACTGTTTGACGAATATTTGATTCGAAAATTTGACTGGCCGTTACCTCAACTGCGGCGGAAGCAAGTTTCTAGTTTAATCAAATCGGAATTTAAAAACGAGAAAACTTTGGCTCAGCAACTTTCCGAGCTTCACCGAACTTTGTATCTTTCCCATAAAAAGAAAACTTATTCTGAAGAAAGCCTTCAACAAGTAATGAAAGACATGCAAATACTGATCGAGCGTGTAGAAAGGGACAAGCGCATTGACCTGGCGTAACCCCGAAGCTTTTTTACTATTGATCCCGTTACTGTGGTTGGTTTGGTACAACTGGCGCCAAAAATCGCCGGCATTGCAATTCAGTGGAAGTTCAGATTTAAAAAAACTACCAACGTCCTTAAAGACGAAACTTTCGTTACTGCCTTTGGTAATGAAGTTTTTGGCCCTTTCGTTTTTTATTGTCGCATTAGCCAGGCCGCAAACGGCGAATACTCAAGTTAAGACAAATGTTGAAGGCATCGATATTGTCATCGCACTGGACGTTTCAGACAGTATGTTGATTGAAGATATGCAACCCCTTAACCGGTTGGAATCAGCGAAAGAAACGATTCGAAAGTTTGTCGAAGGTCGATCATCAGACCGGATCGGCCTTGTGGTATTTGCCGGAGAGGCATTTACACTGGTGCCGCCAACGCTGGATTCGCGGCTTAAAGATTCGGCGGCAAAAAGCAGGGTTGTTATTTTCATGACAGACGGTGAAAACAATTCCGGAACCATTGACCCGGAAACCGGATTAGAAATCGCAAAAGGTTACGACATTAAAATCTATTCCATCGGTATCGGTAAAGACGGTCCCACCCGAATTCCAATTTACTCGATGGATCTTTTTGGAAACAAAGTTAAGACGTATCAGCCGTTCGAGTCACATGTGAATGAAGATCTATTGGGAAGAATGGCAAAAGATACGGGCGGAAAATTTTTCCGGGCAACCAAGGATAATTCACTTGAGTCTGTCTTTAGCGAAATCAATCAGTTGGAAAAAACTAAGGTAGATGTAAATAAATTCACTCAATACAAAGACGAGTTCACTAAATTTTTGCTGTACGGGATAATTTGTTACTTATTTGCTTTAGTATGTAATTTATATTTATTCAGGAGGGTTCCATGAGATGGGCTCAGCCTGAAATGTTCATGTGGTTAATTATGTTGCCGGCTCTGTTTGTGGCGATGTGGTGGGTAGGGCGCCATCGGACGAAAATATTAAGTAAAGTGCTAAGTACAAGGTTGTCTGGATTCCTTACCCAGTCAGTGTCTCCGGGCAAGCGCAAATTAAAGTCATTATTTTTAATCTTGGGATTATTCTTTATTATTTTATCGATGGCCCGTCCGCAAATGGGATCAAAAAAACAAAAAATTAAATCGGAAGGTTTAGAAATCATACTTGCGATCGATGTATCAGAAAGTATGTTAGCGGAAGACTTACGCCCTTCAAGATTAGAACTGGCAAAACGCGAATTAAGCAGGCTTGTTGATTTAATTCCCGGCTATAAAATCGGGGTCGTTGGATTTGCGGGAAGTGCCGCCCTATTGTCTCCACTGACGAATGATCCAAGTGCGGTGAAAATGTATCTAGAGTCTTTGGATACAAATGCAGTCAGCTCCCAAGGCACAAATTTCGAGAGTGCACTAGGAAGTGCTTCTGATGCTTTTAATCGTGGGGGTGTAACAACTGACTCAACTACAAAGGTCAGCCGGGTTATTTTAATCGCCAGCGATGGCGAGGATCACGAACCAGGCGCAATTAAAAAAGCAGAAGAGTTATCAAAACAGGGTATGCGGATTTTTACGGTGGCTTTCGGTACCGAACGAGGCGGAGCCATCCCGGTACGGGATCAAATGGGAAATTTAAAGGGTTATAAGAAAGATCAAAAGGGCGAAACAATTCTTACCGTTGTTAAAGGTGATGCTCTGAAGAAACTGGCCGAAATTGGTAAAGGATCATTTTACTTCGCGCAATTAGGTGGGAACTACTTAAAAAATATAGTGGAAGACTTTGGACAGTTACAAAAGGCCGAGTATGACTCTGAAATGAGTGTCCAGTACAACGAAGTTTACCAAACCTTCCTGGTGATCGGATTATTCTTTTTATGTTTGGAATTGTTAATCAGTGAAATTAAAAATCCATTTCGGATCTGGCGCGGAAGGTTTTCATGATTCTTTTGCGTAACGTAATTTATCCAGTTTTAGCACTCGTGATTTTTTCCAGTGGTTGTACTCAGAATCAGGAAGTGAAGTCTTGGTGGGAATATCGAAAAGGCGTTAAATTTCTGACCGAAAATAAAGGTGAAGAAAGTTTAAATTCATTTTCTAAAAGCTTGGAAAACATCCCGGAAAAGGCCAGGGCATTGTCTAATATGGGCCTGGCTTATCAAGTCCTTCAAAATCCTGAAAGGGCCGAAGCTACCTATAAATCCAGTTTGCAGTTAAAGACTCAAGACCGAGAAGCCCATTTCATGTCTTATTTTAATTTGGGAACTCTATACGGTCTTCAGGGGAATATTGACCGTGCGATTGCCGCCTACCAAAAAGCCCTGACGATTTCACCGACATCTAAAGAGGCTAAAACGAATATTGAATTATTGATCCAGCAACAGCAGCAACAGGACCAACAGAAAAAAGACGACAAGCAGGACGATAAAAAAGATCAGGATAAAAAAGACCAGGACAAAAAAGATCAAAAGGGCGATCAAAAAGATAAAAAGGACCAGGACAAAAACCAGGACCAAAACAAAGATAAAGACAAAGATAAAAACAAAGACGAAAATAAAGATAAGCCCGAAGAAAAGAAAGACTACGACAGTTCCCCGCAGTATAAGCCGCGGGAATTTAAAGGTGAACTCCACAAACAGGACGTTCAAAAAATTCTTGGGGAATTAAAACAACAGGAACAAAAAATCAGATCTGAATACAACAGGAAAGGACGGAAGGAGGAAGCCCATGGTAAAGATTGGTAGAAAAATATCTTCAATTGCTACAGTTGCATTGCTTCTTTCTTTTTGGACAACGGCGGCTAGCGCCGCGATTGCCGTTCAAGCCACGGTTGACAGCGATGAGGTTACCGTCGGAGAAGCATTTCCGTTAGTAGTCTCTGTCAATTCCGATGATAGCGTTGAAGTGCAAAACCCCCGCCCACCAGATCTAGACGGATTTGAACTATTATCCCAATCAAAATCCCAATCCGTTCGCCAAGGATTGATTCAAACTGATCAGGGGATGCAATTTCAGAGTCAAAGGTCTTCAATATTCCGATATGATTTACGAGCACTTCGCCAAGGTAGATACAGCATCGGGGCCTTTGAAATTAATGTGAACGGTAAAAACTATCACACGCAGCCAATCGTCATTAACGTAGAGCCACCGGGACGAAATCAACCACAGGGCCGTGCGCCTCCGGCTCGCAGAGGTGGAACTGGAAATCCATTCGAAGATGCGCTGGATGAAATGGGTGCATTTGATGACGAGATATTTAATCAATTACTGCAACGTCGCCAACAGTTACTGCAAGAACCAAAAATTCGCACGATGCCGATTAATCCTGATGAAGCTTTTTTCATTCAGGTAGAGGCCGATAAAAACAGCGTTTATGAAAACGAACAGATCACGGTCAATTGGTATATATATACTCGTGGACAGCTGGAATCTTTGGACCGGGTAAAATTTCCGGATCTAAAAGGTTTTTGGAAAGAAATTATCGAAGAAAATCCGACCATTCGATTCACCGAAGAAATCATCAATGGAGTACCTTACCGCAAAGCCCTTTTGGCTTCCCATGCTTTGTTTCCGATCAAGTCGGGAACTGCAATGATTGATGAATTTAAAATGAAGGCCCGGGTCAGTTTACCTTCGCGAAATGGATTTGGTTTTGGTCCATCCTACGAGTACACCAAGACTTCTAAAAAAGTTGTCGTTGATGTAAAGCCATTGCCGACCGAGGGAAGACCTGCAAGTTTTACGGGTGCCGTGGGAATTTTTAATGTGAATGCAGTTACCGAAAAAAGTGAAGTGCCGGTTAATCAACCTTTTTCCATCCGGATTCGCTTTGAGGGAATGGGAAATGCAAAGTTGATCGAGCTCCCGGCGATCGAATGGCCAAAGGGTGTTGAGGTTTATGACACGAAATCTGACTCGAAATTTTTTAAGAACGGTTCTAGTTATAAGGAGTTTGAAGTTTTAGTCATCCCTCGGGAAAATGGCCAGTTAACCATTCCTGGATTTGAGTTTTCTTTCTTTGATCCGACAACAAAAAAATATTCGATCCAAAAAACAGAACCTATTCAAGTAAATGTCTCTGGCACTGCTACGTTTGTTCAAGATGGTTCAGAGTCACAACGAATCACTGGCCAAGCGCCAAGCCCACAAGCGGCAAAACCCGTGATGCCCGCACCAATTACCGAGTGGACGGCTAATTCCAGTGCTAATCCATTGCAAAGAACCGATGTGCTGGCTGCATTGTACCTAATTGCATTCGGTTTACTTGCGGCGCGAGCCTATAAAGTTTTAAATATTTTTAAGCGCGAGCCCCGTCTGCGCCAACAAATAGAAAAACGAAAGAAAGTTGTTCACACGTTGTTTAAAGAAAAACGATGGCGGCAGGCCGGTGTTGAAGGTGTGAATTGTCTGCACTTTTTGGTAGGTGCATTGTTGGGCGAAGCGGGTGGAACCAAAGAATTCTCCGCCTTGTTAGACGCCTTACCATCGTCTTTAAAACCAGAGGCCAAGGTTAAAGCAAAAGAAGTATTCGATGAATTTCAAACTTTGGGATTTGCCCCAGAGCATTTGGTCGAAGGTCTGTGTCGCCCGGATAATGTTCAAAAGCTTCGTGATAAATTCGATAACGTTGTTCAAGATCTTCTGAAATACGCTGAAGGATAGGCATGAAAAAAATTGCAATGGTCGTAGTTACCCTTATCACGGGCTTTTCTATGGCTGCCAATAAAGTTAGCTTCACTGAAAAGAAACCTAAAATATTAGATATCTATGACGTTAAGAAACTTCCCGCGGCAGCATCGGCTTCGACAAAATTAAAATGGGCTGAAATTAAAGGCGAATGGAAAAGTTGCCGGCAACAGGGAACTGCCGTACTTAATCAAAAACTTCCGTTTCAAGGTTGGATTTTACATACGTTCATTAAATGTGCCCGTAAAGAGATTGAAGAAACAAAAAGTAAAGCAACGCTGGAAAAAGTTTTAGATCAAAGTCACAAAGTTAGAGTCGCACTCGTTGAAGGTCCTTGGAAAGGTCCATTTCGAGCAGAGTATAATCGCTTGTTGATTTCGGCCCAAAGAGTTGGAAAGTTATCCGATACAGAAGTTGATAAGTTTTTTCGGGACGAACAAGATTTAAGCGACGATAACGTGCGCTTTATCTGGGCTTCGATTTATCCCGCCAGTAAAAAAGTGAAAAAAGATGCACCTGTGACCGGTTTAGGCAGCGGCAACGCACCAAAAAAAGCAGATGATCGATTTTTATCACTTTCTGATACTGCCAGAGTCCAGCATCGGAAAATGGCCTACGAAGAAAGTTTAAAAAGTGCTCAAAACGCATTGAAAATTCATCCACAAGATATAGTGATGCTTTGGATTGCAGGCCGATCCGCACTTTTCTTAGGACAATATGAAGAAGCAAAAAAACATTTTACGAATGCCGTGGAAATTGAAGCAGATGGACCCGAGAGTGAAGAATCTAATTTTCGCTTAGGTTTGATTCATTACCGGTTAGGAAATTATCAATTGGCGATTCAGCCGCTGGAAGCACTGATCGAAAAGAAATCCGATCGATACGAATTAAGCAGTTGGTACTGGGTTTACCGAAGTTTACAGGGAATGAAATCAGACAAAGCTGATGCGATCAGGCAGCATATCGTTTATAAATATCCCTATTCCTATTATGGATTGAAGCTACTGAATAATTTCGAAGAATTACCACAAGACAAATTTGTATTCGAGGAAAAATCACTGCCGATGTTTGGGGTTTTTGCTGATTCCCATACTCGTATCAATGCCTTACTTAAAAACGGTTGGATCATTGAGGCCCAAATGGAGGCAAATGATTGGCCACTTATTTCCAGTGTTGAGTGGGCGCATTGGCTGGCAGAGCGGCGATTGTGGCCAGCTGCTATCCGCGCTATTAATCGGGCGGTAGATGACGAGCAAGCGCCCAAGACTTGGGAAATCATGTCAGAATATTTCCCTTTAGATTACTCGGATGAAATCAAGGAAGTCGCAGCAAAATACAAAGTAGATCCTGTTTTAGTGCAGTCTTTAATCAGGCAAGAAAGTGCTTACGGATTAAAAGCGTATTCCACTTCGCAAGCCGCGGGATTAATGCAAATGATTCCAACAACTGCCGCTGAGTTAGCTAGAAATTTAAAATTGAAAATTGATTTAGAAGAAGAAATATTTTTGCCGCAGTACAATCTTCCGATGGGAACTTCATATTTAGCGGAAATAATCGACGATTACGGGGGCCATGTTCCGCTTGCTTTGGCTTCGTACAATGCCGGCCCCCACAAAATCAAAACTTGGCTGGGCCTTCGCCCTGAAACTGCGAATTTAAAAGAAAAAAAATCCACTGAATTGGCTGACGAATTATGGATGGATGAGCTCCCATTTTACGAAACTTCCTCTTACGTGAAGGCGATTTTACGCAACGTTATCCTTTATCGCCTCAAACTAGACCCGAAGTATCAATTGCAGCCAAACTTTTGGCTCGATCTATGGCAAAAAAAGCCATCCACATAGTCATGCTTCATTGAATTGTCCGGCAGTTTTGATACGCTAGTAGAAACTTCTGGAGGTTCAATGCGGAAATTACTTATTCTGCCCGTGTTCATTATTATTTCCGCATGTGCTCATAAGCAGCCGGCCCCTGTTTCCGCAGGTATTACAACCAACGCAGCTGGTGAAAAAGAAGTTCAAGATAATTTACCTTCATTTAAAGTTTCTGACTTAAGTGGTCCAGAACAAAGTGACGAAGAGCTTGATAGTATTCCCGTGGAAGTTAATCCATTAGTTGATAAGTGGATTGGTTATTTTAAAGGCCGTGGTCGCCCGCATATGGAGCGCTATCTTGCCCGATCTACTCGTTACGAAAAATTAATGAAAAAAGTTTTACGTGATAATGGTTTACCGGAAGATCTTTTTTACATTGCGCTTATCGAATCAGGTTTTACTTCGCATGCGACAAGCCATGCTTCGGCAGTTGGTTATTGGCAGTTTATCCGCGGGACAGGCTCTCGTTACGGATTAGATATTAACAAATTTATCGATGACCGTCGTGACCCGGTTTTAGCAACTCAAGCAGCTTCAGATTACTTTAAAGGTTTATACAGCGTTTTTGGTTCTTGGTACTTAGCAATGGCTTCATACAATGCGGGTGAAAATAGAATTAAACGTGTTGTTATGACTAATGCGACTCGGGATTTTTGGGAACTTGCGAAGAAAAAATTATTACCAGAGGAAACAATTAATTACGTTCCAAAATTTATCGCGGCAAAATTGATCGCAAAAAATCCGGATAAATATGGTTTCGGGGATATTGATTATTTACCGCCGGTGGAATTCGATACGATCGTTGTTAACTATCCGGTCAACCTTCGCCAGATGTCTGACAAAATGGATTATAACTGGGAAGACTTTAAAGCATTGAATCCAAAGTTCAAAGGTGAAGTGGCAGCTGTACAAGCAGGTGGCCTACATATTCGTATTCCGCCCGGTACCCAAGAAAAAGCGATGCAAGTTGCGGCCGAAGCAAAGGTTGAGCGTTTAGTTTACGTTGCTGATCAAGGTGACACGCAAACTTACCGCGTTCGTCGTGGTGATAATCTTTCAACGATTGCTCGAAAATTCAGAACAACCGTAGCTTACTTGCGTGACATCAATGATATGTCCCGCGGTAAAAAACTCAGCGTTGGCGCAAAGCTGATTGTTCCTGATCGAACGCCACTTCGCGAGCGCGCAGGACGCGCAAAAACTGCCAAGGTTTCAAAGGATAGCGATAGCCAAGCATCAAGATCCGAAACTGAAAATGACGGACCTGTATCGGGGGATCGCTTCCACGTTGTGCAATCTGGAGAAAGCCTTTTTTCGATTGCTAAGAAATATAAAACGACAGTGTTAGCACTTCAAAAAACTAACAACATTCAGCGCGGTAAATCTATCCGTGCTGGAATGAAATTAAAGCTGCCATCAAGCGACGGCGATAAGAAGAGTATGAATTCTTCTTCGCAATACAAAGGCAAAATGATGAAGGCGATTTTAAAGAAGAATGCTAATTATAAAAAATCGCAAAAAAGAAGTGTTGCTAGTCGTAAGATCGTAAAGAAGTGAAAGCGACCGAAATCAAAGAATCCAAAATAGCCGATTTAAAATAAAAAAAGCCTGTGCTCTCAGATTCATTCTGGATACACAGGCTAGGGGAATGAAACCAATCCTTGTTCTGTTTTTTGTAGTGCCTTCCTCATAAATTTCCCTCGTTCTCCGCAGGTTTACTTACCCTTTGGCAGCTGGCTGGCATGCTTGTCTGGACCACAGACAAACGAAACCCCTATAGCTTTGCGCCCTCCGTTTTCACGAAGTTTGCCTTGAGGCAAAGGAAGGACAATCCTTTAAGTATTAACCTATAGGAGCCTCCTTAAAAGTTTTTATGGAATTTACGGTAATTACCTGGAACTACCGGAACCGCTTAGCTTCGTCACTTTGGTGATTCATCGTGATGGTCGTGAATTCGATACTTCATCCGATCCTCCTCGTGATATCACTGGTGCATTCCCTTGCTAGTGATGCTCACAAGACTAAGAATAACAGGGTCTTTTCCGAGTGAAAAGATCGTCGCCAAATTATCTCAATTAAGTTCAAAAAATCGGATCAAAACGGGAAGTGGGGACCACTTAAATTCGAACTAGTTAACATCTTTCATTTGAGGTCGGTCGTCGTAGTTCCTATTCGAGTACTTGCGCACTCTATAGGAAACGGTTTTCTTCTCGGCAGATTCCCCACCCAGAGCCCATACCGAAGAGAGTAAAACTAGTATTGGGTTGGTTTCCCAATAGGTAAAAGAGGCCAATATAGCGACCAAAATTCTTGGAGCAAAAATAAATCCCAACCACCATAAAAAACCACCGAATGGAACGGAAGAAAACAACAGTGTTAATCGGGGAAAGAAAAACATACAGATAATAAATAAGACTCCGTGAACGTCCCAAAAATTCACGGAAATAATTCTCTTAATCGATTAGCAATATTAAAAAACTCTACTGCTTCGGGACTATTTGGCTGACTTTCTACAATCGGAATTCCCGCCTCAGAAGCCATTCCAACGGCAGGGTTGAAAGGAACTTCGCCAAGTTTTGGAATAGATTTTTGTTTGATATAGGCGTCAAGTTCACCCTTAGGAAACATTTGGATTTTTTCGCCATTAACTGGATTGATCATAAAAGACATGTTCTCGACAAGACCAGCGATTTTTACTCCGACCCGTGTCCACATATCCATCGCCTTTTTAACATCCATAAATGAAATGTTTTGAGGAGTACTAACGATAAGTGCCCCAGCGACCGGAACCTTTTGGGCAATCGATAATTGAACATCCCCAGTGCCCGGTGGTAGATCGATCACTAAATAGTCCAACTCGCCCCACTGAACATCACGAATGAATTGATCCATAGCTTTAAAAAGCATGGGACCACGCCAAACCACGGCGGCATTTTCATCTACCAAGTAACCAATGCTCATCATCTTCATATCATAACGACTGATGGGTTCTAATTTTTGCGCAACGGTAATATTTGGTTTTTGATGAAGGGTTCCCATCATTCGTGGAATGGAAGGACCATAAATATCGGCATCTAATAACCCGACACGGCTTTTTTTGGATAGTGCGAGGGCTAAATTCGTGGCGACTGTGGACTTTCCCACACCACCTTTGCCCGAACTAACGGCAATAATGTGGCGAACACCGGGAATTGGTTGTTGTTGGTCAAATGGATTGTTGGAAGTACTGCCTTGATTCGGATTAGCCACTGATCCCCCTTGCTCTCGACACGAGCACCAGGAATAATAAATTTGAGATGGATAGCCA
>JAZKJI010000108.1:0-9324 GCA_040384405.1 Bdellovibrionota bacterium | reverse complement strand
CGGGCTGTTCCTGCTTTGGTTCTTTAAGGGACGCCAAGGTGGCCGTCAGCCAACGCAATTAAATCTGAAAGCGGAAAGCGAACCATTTTCTGATAAGAAATCATTTTTACAGTCAGAAAAACCGGCAAAGCCTGCAAAACGGGTTAACTTTGAACCCGATGTGAAAAAACCCACTTCTGAATCAAGTTCTAAGGGTGAAGCCCGCGATGTAACGCACACAAGTACAACGGCTGAAGATGTAATAAAAAATAAACATAAACCAGTTTTGTTTATTTATAATGGTCATGATTGGGATGCCCATGAAGTACTTGGCTTACCCCGAGGTTCAGCACTTCCCGAAGTAACAAAGAAATACCAGCAACTTTTAAGAACCAGTGATCCCGCGCAGATGGATTTTCTGGAAGCAGCTTATAAAGCGATCTTAAGATTATTTTAATTATTTCTTTTTCGAAACGGTCACCGGTGGCTTTATCTGCCCCATGTGACAAGTTGTACAGTTTGCTTCTTTATATTTTTTTCCGTCAAATCCATTTTGTCGGAGCATCTCGACAACTTTCGCGTGATCCAGGGAAACTTGAAATTTCTTTTTTGACGAATCTTTAAAGTTATTTACGTTATGACATTCATTACAAGTAACGCCTAATTGATCGCTCCAAGAAATCATGGTCAATCGGATTTCTTCTTCCCTACTCTTCATTTTAGCAACCGAGCTTTCGGCTTGAACAGAAGAAGGCTGAAATCCCAGAATTAATGCAGCCAGCACGAACACTAAAATAAGCACTACCGAAGAGTTCCGGGCATTAGATAAAAATCCATTTTTTAGTCGTGATCCCATAGGAAAATGATGACCTAGAAAGAAGATGACATCAAGAACGGATTCGTTAAGATGAGAGCATGGTTCATGATTTTAGCCCCTTTTTAATCCAATTTTCCGATACCTTTGGTGTTCGTTGGTATGGCCTATCCTATATCATGGGATTTATTGCCGCATACCTTTTGATGGTGTGGTTAAGTCACCGTCAACGAACAGAAATGAATTCTGAACTAGTTGGCGATTTTATAACTTACATCGCAATCGGAACATTAGTCGGTGGTCGCTTAGGTTATTGTTTGTTTTATAGCCCTGACCTGTTCACAAAGTTTAAAGAAAGTTTTCCCTATTGGGGAGTGCTAGCGGTCAATGAAGGCGGCATGGCCAGCCACGGTGGAATGATCGGAATCACCGTCGCATGTTTATTATTCGCAAGAAAGCATCACTTAAATGTTTTACACCTTTTTGATTTAGTAACAATCTCGGGTCCAATCGGAGTTTTCTTCGGCCGTATAGCAAACTTTATTAATGGCGAATTAGTAGGAAGACCAGCACCCCCAGATTTTCCATTGGCAGTAAAATTCCCTCAAGACATGTGGAGCTGGGCCGGTGAAGACTTAGGAAAATTTCGCGACATCACAGGCATCGTAGAAAAATTGGGAGTTTCAAGGGATCAATGGAATCAGTTACTGGAAAGATTCACTCTCAGCGGCGAAGCAAGAAATGAAGTCTACGAAATCGTCACAAAAATCATCAACGAAATCCAAAACGGCAACACGGCGATAAAAACCGAAATCGCACCATTCTTAATTGCAAGATATCCTTCACAACTTTTCGAAGCAGTCGGCGAAGGTTTACTAGTTTTTCTAATACTGTTTTTCCTATGGCGACGCCCAAGAAAATCAGGCTTCATAGCCTCGATGTTCTGCGTTCTGTACGGAATTTTCAGAATAATAGGCGAACAGTTCAGAATGCCAGATGCCCACATAGGCTTCCAATTATTCGGAATGACCAGAGGCCAATGGCTAAGCATAGCATTGGTAGCAATAGGATTATTCCTAATGTTCTGGTGGTCACGCACAACCACAATGGTAACCCAAGGCTGGGGCAAAGTTCACTCCATTAAACTCTCTCGCAAGTAATAGCCTTCGGATACATAGTGCTATCCGTTTTCGTTGCGACAATAATTCTGTTTCAACTTGTTGGGGGAGGCGATTTTGCTTAGTGACCAGCTGACGTCGTTGGAAGGCACTCGATTCCGCTCCAACGTGGTCGTACCACGCCTCCACGGCCTCGAGCACCTTCCGCCTTGCATCTGGCCCCTAATCAAAAGTCGATTGGTCGCCCCAGGAGGGGAGAGGTTCGCACCGCTTCGCTTGCTTTCGGGAATTTCTTTTTTTGTTTTTGAAATTTGGGTGTGAGCTTTTCGCCGTACTTTATTCGAAGAATAAGTGTGGGGAAACTATATCTGTATCTGAAACTCAAACTATAACTGAGCAGAAGGTGATCAAGATGCTGTACTTCCGACTGTACAGAAACTGTGTAACTGATACTGAAAACAGGCAGCAGAAAACAGGCAACAGGCACCGAAAAAAGAAAAATAGCCGAGCGAAGCTCGATCAATATTTGTATTTATAGTTAATGGAATTCCGAACGACCAACACAAGAAAAGTAATCTGACTAAAACCCAAAACCAAAAACTAGACTGAAACAAATGCTAATGCTGATGCTAATGTCGCCAACTCCACTGGCACTGGCACGGGTACAGCTGACCGGTTACTGTTAACAGGCACGGGCACTGGAATCGGGCCAACCTAGCGAATCCCTTGATTTTTTAAGAAACATTCCCACCGAGCAAAAAAGTATTATAAATTCGACTGATCATAGTTATCGCCCCTATTTAGTGGGAATAACGAAAGCAAAGTTCTATAACAGCAAACGAAACGAGGATTAAAAAATGAAACTAAAAATATTATTACTGACAGTTCTGACAGCGGCATCGACAGCATTGGGTGCTACTAATCTGGGTGAGATTATGAAGGGTATGTCCAAAGATCTCAAACTTGTAGGGCAACAAATTTCTAAGCCGGAATTAAATGCAAGTTCATTGGCGGCTCTAAGAAATATGCAATCATTGATCAGCCAAGGCATTAATGAAGTTCCTGAAAAAGTTGCGGGTGCTCCTGATCAAGAGGCTCAGGTTGTCGAGTACAAAAAGGCAATGACTCATTTGTTAGAGACCGTGCGACTTATGGAAGATGCTTTGGTTAATAATGATAATGCTAAGGCTGCTGCGCTGATGGAAAAATTAGGCGAGATTAGAAAAGCTGGTCACGAAAAATTCAAGAAGCCGTAGTATTCAAGATGTGAAAGTTTTCAGGAGGCAGTATTAATCCTGCTTCCCGAAACTTAGATTTTTTTATCAGATTTTTATTTTACATCGCTTCCGCGGCAGAGCGGAAATTCGCGATTTGTTCCAGAATCAAAGACTTTACAGTTTTCGTTAAATTAAATAATGGGATTTTTGGAATTTGTGCAGTTCGCACGTCAATGATCTGATCAGATATTGCTAATGTCTGATTGTCATTTACCCGGTACAAACGGGTAATCACAACTGATCTATTAAATAGGAAATTAAAATTATCTCCCCACTGGTAAGATACTGCCTGTGGTGCTGCCGTTTGCGGATCGAATGCCGCAAATGCTGCTGCAACTTGCGGAGTAACATTTATTCCTGCCCATTTTCCGCGAAAAGTTGGAGTTGGAATTCCGATAAGTGGTCCAAGTGTCGCCATAACTCCGGTTTTGTTAACGACAACATTGTTTACATTCGGTTGGCCTGGTACAGGCGTAATTTGAGTCGTAGGAAATAATTTTCTAAGACTTGCCGTTTGAAATAGATTTGGATCCTGGAAAAATGTAACGGGTTTATTTATCAGAAAAGCTGCTTTTGCGATATAAACTTGAACACCTTGGGGTTCAGATGGCCGTGAATCAATATTTTTGTAGCTGCTTGAATCGTAGGTTTGCGGAGCGATCGGATATTTAACTTGGATTCGAGTTTCACCGTGAACTAGTCCGCTGGTGTTCACAGCTGCTACGAATTCACTTCCTAAAGCGCTGCTAAGGCCAACGGTCATAACAAGTAGTGTGGAAAATAATAATGTCGCATTCATAGTCTGCTCCTCTGATTACATAAGTGGTAAATAAACTCTTAATTCTTTGTTAACGTATTCCGGTGACATCCATCCCTTGCTGAAGGAATCAAATAGCCCGTCCCATGCCCAAGTACCTTTTGGACTTGTCACATAGTTATAAAAAATCTTTGGGTTTCCGTTTGTTGCACGGGAAATAACTGAAGACAAATAATCCATTTGAATCAAATGGGCATCTTGTCCATGGGAAGAACCGACAAAGGCGCGGTCTAGGAATGGACCTTGGCGGGGAACTTCAAAAAATCTTCCGTACCTTTTGGTGCCCGTTTCCCAGCTGCTCATTTTGTTATTTTTTTGAAGCACAACCATGCTTTCATTTCTTGCGCGTACACGGTGAATTAATACTTTCATAAGCGCTTGGTGATCGAAATTTCCTGCTTCCAAGTAAGAAAGTTTTGTTACCGTAGGTTTTGCAGATAAACGATATTGCCCCTGGGGTCCACCAAGTTCACGAATTAATGCTTCTCGATTTTTCGACATTTCAACGGCAACATCATAGAGCAAAGTTTTTAAGTATTCGCGAAAAGCTGGAGTGTCTCTTAAGGCATTGTGAACGGCCAGCAAAGAACCTTTAACTTCCTTTGGCAGTCCTAACAGAGCCGCAGGGGTAATTTTGCCAGTACCGAATAAAATTCCAGGCACGATTTGCAAAATATTAAATGCTTTACCGCCAACTGCGTTTTCACCGACTGTCGCCGCAATCTGTTGAATTTTTAATTCAATCAACGGAAATTCATCTTTTAGAGCCGCTATTTCTTCTGGTGTTGCGGTTAGGGCCACAAATGGCTTCGGCGCCGATTTTTGCCATACAGATGCACACTTGGCTGCTCCTAAAGCAACGTCAAGACTGGTTAAAACTAATAATAGAGCAGTTAGAGCCTTTAACTTCATAGTTGTTTCCTACGAAGTTTAGAAATGCAAAACGACAACCAGAAGATTTTTGGTTGTCTCATATTGGGACACTTGTAATTACCTCTAAAATTACTAACTTTAGAGGCTTCCCTTTATATCAGATCGAATTAATATTTATTTATAGCTGCGACCAAGGAATCTTTTTTTGATCGCCGCTTGAAAGATTTTTGAAGGTAACTTCTTGGCTCTTAATTTCATCTTCACCCAAAATGTAAGCTTCGCTGCATCCGAGTGAATCGGCTTTCTTCATTTTTTTTCCCAGCTGGGAAGGTGAGTAAATAATTTCAACTTGATGGCCATGTTTACGTAATAACTGGGCAACTTGTAACGACGCAATTTCGCAATTGCTATCGAACGGAAGGACCGCAACTTTTTTCTTTGATGGAATTTGAATTGAAGCAGCACAAAGCTCCATCAATCTTTCGATTCCTGCAGCCCAACCCACACCCGCAGTTGCCGGGCCACCCATAATTTCCATGAGGCCGTCGTACCTACCACCAGCCAACAGTGTTCCCTGCGCACCCAGTTCGGTTGTCACGATTTCAAATACCGTATGCGAATAATAATCAAGGCCCCTAACTAAGTGGGAATTTCTTTCGTGGGGTACTGCTAATTTAGTTAAGCCTTCTTGAACTTTATCAAAAAATTCGCGGGAAACATTATTTAATGAATCATCCAACTTTGGAGCACCTTGAGCTAATTTTTGATCGTTCGCATCTTTGGAGTCAAAAATTCTTAATGGATTTTTTTGCAGACGAGTTTGGCTATCGGCAGAAAGTTCGGAAGTATATTTGGAAAAATAATCCACCACTTTTTGGCGGTAGGCATTTCTGCTTTCGGAATCACCCAAAGTATTTATTTGTAACTTTGACCGTGAATTCAAATTTAGCGCTTCTAAAAATTGATATCCCAACATGATTACTTCAACGTCGGCGGAAGCTGATGGAATCCCCAGGCACTCGACACCAATTTGATGAAATTGCCGGAATCTTCCTTTTTGTGGACGTTCGTATCTGAACATGGCGCCGGAATAGTAAAGTTTTAAAGGCAGATTTTGTTGTAAACCTTCGCTGATAAAAGCTCGGGCAATTCCGGCAGTGCCTTCCGGGCGCAATGTAACAGAATCCCCACCACGGTCCTGAAAAGTATAAGTTTCTTTCGAAACAACGTCAGAGGTTTCGCCTAATGTCCGGTGAAATACTTCTGAAGTTTCCATAAGGGGAGTTTGAATTTGACCGTATCCATAGCGTTGCGCTAACTCGTAAGCAATATCATCGATACGTCTATACAGAGCGCTTTGCTGCGGAAGAAAGTCTTGGGTACCACGCACCTTTTGCATTTAAATTATATAGCATGCTGATGCAGGACCCACAATCACACTTTCGGGGGATGACTTGCGTTTTTCACGGCCTATGGAAGAATAGGGAAGTGGAAACAAAAGCGGATAATAGTGCGTCCTCCTCATGGAAATGGATTTTTGCCGGTGTATTCGTTTTAGCGGCGGTCATCGGCGCGCTTGCGTACCAAGCTCGAAGTTCGGTAAGTCTATCGGCCGTTGAAATTGACTGGCGTTTGTTGCAAGAAATGGATTATTTGACCGGCAAGGCATCGGAAGAATTAAAAGCTTTAGATGGAAAAACGGTCAAAGTTCCAGGTTTTATGGTTCCATTAGAAGACAATATGAGATCTGTGACAGAATTTTTGTTGGTTCCCAGTCCGCAAGCTTGTATTCACGTGCCGGCACCTCCACCGAACCAAATGGTATACGTTCATATGAAAAACGACGGGAAAAACCCTGTCGCCTATGGCCCGATCTGGGTTTACGGCGAATTGAAACTAGAAACAAAAAAATCAATGTACGGAGATACTTCGTTTGAGTTAATCGGTACGCGAATCGAGCCTTACCATTAAAGTTACAGTGACCATCTTTCAAAGCGTATTTAAATCCATGAAGGCGCGACGTGTGCCGATGCTATTGTCCATTTTAGCAATGTCCATAAGTGTTTTTCTATTTTTAACATTGGGAAAGATTGGAAATACCGTTAAGGATGGATTCACCCACGCAATTAGCCAGTCCGATTTGATTGTCGGCGCGAAAACAAATCCTATCCCATTTGTAATGGCCTCAATTTTTAGCATCGGTTCCGTATCCACGAATATTTCCACGGAAACTTATAAAAAACTAAAAAATCTTCCGACCGTTGAATGGACAATTCCCTATTCACTGGGTGATGGCCACAAAGGTTTTCGAGTCGTAGGAACGAACAATGATTTTTTCAGGCTCTATCATTTTCGCGGAGATGCGGAAATAGAAATTGAAACGGGAACTTTACCTATCACAAAAATAGATGCAGTGCTTGGGGCGGATGTTGCCAGGGAATTAAAATATAAATTAGATCAAAAAATAATTGTGACTCACGGAATGGCGAAAGACCAAAGAGTTTTGGATCACGCCGATAAGCCATTTCGAATTGTTGGCATAATGAAATCTACAGGAACGGCATTGGATAGATCAATCTACATTCCTTTAGGAGGAATGGAAGATCTGCACGAAGGTCCCGCTTCAATAACGGCATTTTTTCTTAAGGCTAAAGATCAAAATGAAATCCCGGCACTTCAAAGTGAAATCAACAATTTCAAAAAAGAATCTTTGGTTGCGGTATCTCCTCAGTCAGTCCTAAGTGATGCCTGGAACGAGATATCTTTTTATAATAGGATATTTTTTTGGGCCTCTTGGGCGATCTTGCTAATCGGACTAACGGCGATGTTAATTTATTTCTTCTCGGGTGTTCCGGAGCATCGCGAACGGCTGGGGGAAGTGGAAATACCTGTCCAGTCTATTCGCCACCTCCGGACTCTATTTCTCGGCGAAGCTTTTATTTTATTGTTTACCGCAATCTTGTTGGGAGTTGCTCTAGCGTGGTTTGGCCAGTTTTTGTGGGGGCCGTGGTTAGCTGGCAATTTTGGTTTCTACGCTAGAGGTGCTTTTTTAACTGATGACTTAATTATAAACTTGATCATTTTTTGGCTGATAGGAACGGTCAGCACATTGTGGCCGGCGCTGAAAGCATCACGCATCTAATTATGTAAAATATTGGTACCCGCGACGTTCAGAAAGCTATGCGTTAAGCTTACGAGTCCACCCAGTATAAGAAATCATCGTGCTTTTCGTCCATTTGAACTTGAAATTTTCTGGTACCTCGCGAGTTAACAACATTTTAAAGAAAGCCGTATTTAATTTCGGCCGGCATCCTCTTAAGTAAGGTTTCGCGAAATCGGCTTCCAGCAACCATTTCGTTAAAGACCGCGGCGAGATAAACATATCGTAGGTGTGAAGCTTGGGCGGAGTATTCTTAACAAACCATTCCACACCTTTAATCACGATTAAATGCGCGAGCCGGTTTTTATTAAAGGTGTGAAAGAAAAATATTCCCCCGGGCTTTAAAACCCGCGAAATTTCTTTAACAACCTGCTGAGGGTCAGATACGTGCTCTAGAAAATCGGTCGAAGTTACTACGTCGAAGCTTTCGTCAGGGAAGGGAAGCGCGTATGCATCGGCATTTATATATTCTACTGATTTTGTTTCGTCATAATTTTTTGCAACCGTTAAGCTGGATTCAGACAGATCAATCCCCGTAACTTGAAATCCACGCACCGCTAAATGATTACTTAAAAAACCCGCACCACAGCCCACATCCAGTACGTTGAACGCTTTTGGGAAATGTTTTTGGATCGTGTCGCCAATCCACGAATTTCTTAATTTGGATTCCGCCCGCAACAAAGCAATTGGATCGTCTTTGGCCTTATACCAACGCTCTCCCAGGTCATGATAATAGTCGTTATTAACGACCTTAGAGTCTTGCGCGGCTTTTTCTGTTTTCATAAACATTCCAATAAAAAATTTGATAGATCATGAATAAAACTAAAGCCGTCATGACCAGTGGTAGAAATTCAACTCCCGAATCCCGTGCAGCGAGATACCCCAAATAAAAAACGACGGGATGTAAAATGAATAAAAGTGAGTGAAGCCATTGTTCGCCTGGTCCGCATTCTTCATTGTGAACCCATTCGTCTTTGGTCACAAACAAAGTAGAAATTAGCGCGAGTCCTGCGAACAGAAATAAATTTTCAGGAAAAAGAAATAAACTAATAAACGGTAACAGCACGGTGAGTGTATCTAATGGATGACCCCAGCGCTCCCACGCGGGTAATCCCCGGCGGTAATGGAAAAATATTTCATCCGCGACCAGCAGTAATCCTTGCGCTCCAAACGCCACAAAAAATAACAAAGTGTACAAGTTTAAGTTTTCCACTAGCGCTTCACCTTTAGAATTGTCATTGCTGCCGTTAACCCTTCTTTGATAGCCCCTCGGTAGACAGCTATCT
>JAZKJI010000107.1:14828-20579 GCA_040384405.1 Bdellovibrionota bacterium | reverse complement strand
ACACTTTCCCCTCTTAACGGCACCGGACCAGTCGCCGATCAATAAACCAATTTCATTCGTAGGATCTTGTTCCCACAACGATAATCTAATGCACTTGATCCATCTGCCGTTCTAACTGGATTTTCCAATGGTCGACAACCAACATCCGATTGAAATCTTAGCTTCGCCGGAGAAACAACTTCGACTGGTCCGTTTGCACCAATCTGAACTGTTTTAATATTTAATCCACGGCTGAAACCCACAGACTCTGTCACGTATAAGGCCGGGTATCCAACTCCACCATCGCGATTTGCTAGTGCAACCGGGTAATGGAAAGCTGCGTACGATAAGCTGTCATAGAAAGTATATCGTTCGAAACTTTTTGAAACTGATTTGCCCGTATTTAAATCATGATACTGCATTTCTGAATTGGTAAATACGAACGCACCTTTTCTGCCCGCACCAGCATAAGCCGATCGAACGTTAAGTGCTGCATCGATAATTCCGCGCATTGCAGTTGCCGGTGTTATCGTCATTGATTTTTTTCCACCCTGATCAATGATCGTCGTGATTTTCATCGTACGATCCTTCGATGTTGAAGCCCACGACGTTCCGGAAGTTGCGCCTTTATCTAAAGTAACAATCGCGTCTTGGGTACCTTCCGCAAGATTTGCGAAAGAAACTCCGTCGGCTGCCGCAACTTTGGTTAGACCAGTAATTGCTTGGTTCTTAAACGAAGCAACACTGTAATCCACAAGGTATGAAGGCTTAACTTCAGTCCCGTGATTTCTAGATAACAATATTTGGATTGATCCATCCATTCTTTGTGCGATCGAAGTATCAAGTACGTCAATCACATCAAGACCTTCGAATTTTTGCATACTGGCCATCGCGCCGTTTGCATCAAAGTAAAATAATCGCCGGCTGATTGCCGCAGGAGTTGATTGCTTTTCCCACGCATCAATCAAACTTGGTTTTTTACCTGGATCTACCCCTTGACCGATCCACACCGGACGCAATTGGCCTCCGATTTCAGTCCAGAATAATCGCGACGGTAAACTCGTCTTATTATTCGTGACGGAATATTTTTGAACAACTTTAAATTGCGAATCCAATAACCAAAATTTCGCTTCAGATGGTTTTTCATCTTTACGACGATCGATTCTGATTCCTAGTCCGTAAAATACTTGGTCTTTCCACATCATTCTTTGCAATGCGAATTCTGGTTTACCATCCATATCGTCAACATACGTTTGGTCATCACCTAGTCTGATAACTAAAGATCCTTTTTTCGTATAACGACGAGCTGAGTCCGGTACGAATAAATGATAAATCAATTTATCAGCTTCCATTTCAGAAACTAAGTAATCAACGCGGTAAAGTTTGTCGTAAACTTCATCTAGTCCAAGAAACGTAACTTGGCTCTGTGGTAGGCCTTCAATTGAATAGCTCTCGTCAGCCACTGTATTTGCATTGATTGGGACGATAACTTCGCTCTCTAAAACAATTGTACTTTGAGATTTCGGAGTCACTAATGACACCACGAAATCCAGATCACTCGGGATTCTCGATTGCGAAGGATTTCCCGCATCTGTGATTTGTAAACTAATTCTTAAAGTTCTGACTTCATTTCTTTTCCAAACCCCACTGGCGTTAGTTAATCCACTGCCTACGATTCTTGGACGGATTGCTTCGCTCGAGATCGCCTTCATCGCGACTTTCAGTTGTAAAGAGTCAGCCGCAAAGTCAGCCCAAATATTTGTTAACGGAAAATCAATCGTCAAATTTGAAGATTGGCGGTCCCACTGTAAAGATTTACGTTCTTTAGATACCGGGCGGATAATTTCGCGCGGAGAAACCTTTAGTGCTGCTGCGATATCTAATGCCCCTGATAAAATCCATTTCTTTTCGACTAATGGATTTTCCGGTTGATTTAAACTCTTCATTTCGTTCGCAGGGCCCGCAAATATCGGCATCTTTTGCTCAAGAGCTCTGGATCCGGCAAGTAAGCGCGGCAATACATCAGCCGCAGGAATTCCGCGGGCTAACAATTCGGCAACGGCCGCTGCCACGAATGGAGACGCTTGTGAAGTTCCGTGCAGATATTCAAATCCTGCTTGCTGAACAAAACGCAAACTTCTGATTCCTAATGGATAAGTACTTAAAATTTGCGTGCCCGGTGCCGCAATATCAACACCCGTTCCATAGTTGGAAAAATAAGTTAGCGCACCGTCGGGACCATGGGCCCCAACGCAGATAACTCCTGGGTAAGAACAAGGTCTTAATAATGCACGAGTCGAATCATTCCCGGCAGCCGCAACGAAGATTACGCCTTTTTTCTGCGCTTCTTTAATTACGTTTCTTAAGAATACAGAATCTACTTTATCAGGCCATCCCAAAGACAAATTGATAACTTGTGCTCCAGAATTAACGGCGTACACGACTCCGCGCGCGATCAAATCACCTAAAGTACGCTGGTGTTCTTCTTTATTTTTCTCAGAAGGGTCAAAAGTTGTTCCGTCACCTAAGCTAAATGGTTTAATTGGTTCCATCGGTTTTTCACCGATAACTTGAACCGGAAGAATTTGAACGTTTTCACTGACTCCGGCAATTCCAACTCCGTTACCACGTACGGCAGCAATAATTCCGGCAACGTGGGTTCCGTGACCGATTGTATCTTCCATATTCGGAGTACCGCGAATATTTAAACGATTGATGTCGCCTAAAGTGCTCCACCCTTGGCAATCCATCGGGTAACCATTTTTATCTTGATCAACTTCAGGATTATTTAAGTTAATCCACTTATCGTTACATCCGGAAGCGTCGCTGGAAGCCAAGCAAGCTTTGTATTTTGCCAAAGCTTTGCACTCGGAATCCTTCGTGACGATAACATTTTTTAAATCCGGATGAGTCGTATCGATTCCAGTATCAAGTACTGCAACGATTATTTTTTTTGGAGCTTTTAAAACTCCAGCGCCACCGATATTAATGTCACGGCCCGCACGACCTTGGATTTTGTAATTGTTAATTACATCCAATTCGATATTTTGGGGTGCACCTTTATTTCCGATTCCCCACTGGGAACTTGAAAACGGATCATTCGTCGCTTGCGCCAAAGCTTGAGCCCCAAACGCCAAAGTCAAAAGAGAGATCTTTAGATTAATCATTGGAAACTCCCTTGGGTACGTTCTAACTCTGTCGGAAGTAACCGCGTCTTACGCATAAACATACTGATCAAGCCATTAGCTTGTGGATCATTAGTTTCTGGATCACCCATCACGTTAGAGAAATATTCCAAGTCACCGTCTTCATCACCCGGTCTGAATCCGTTAATGCGAACAAACGCGATATAGTTTTGCTCACCGACGTAACCCATAAGGCCAGACAATGGAATTTTAGATTCCAATTGGTAAAGCATGTTCGTCATCCAACGAGTTTGCTCTTTTCTATCCGTCGGATATTTATCAAGCTTAGAAAGAATGTTGTATAACCAACGGCTCATACATCCGTATTCATTGCCACGGAAATTAGAATCGGGCCCTTGAATATGGCTTGCAGGCGGGTTTTCACGGCTACACTGTTTGTAGTAAAGAGTTTTACCCGCTTCAACATCACCGTTACCAAGCATTTTTAATAACTGGCCAAATAGAGCCCAGTCTTTTGCTTTTCGATTTTTATCATCACCTGCAACTTTAGGTTGAAGTAATAGATCGCGAATCTTTGCTACTCCCCCCGCGGTCAGCGAAAGATGTGCATTGATACGGTAGAAATCCAAAGACTCGACATTGTTAAACTCTTGACGATCGATCAATTTAAATCCAGCAAGTTTCAATGCGGAAAACTTTTGTTCTACATCGTCAATAACCTTCATGAACTTATCCCGCTTCATGCTCCAACCACCCCAAGTGTAATCGATCATCGAAACGCTTTCGTAAGGCGTGCGGAAAGTACTTAAATCTGCTTCCGAATTAATAATTTTCCAATGGGCACGACCCATCGGTACGTCAGCAGGATTGTCTCCGATTGATTTCGAGGTCTCGACGTTTTTTACCTTCGCGAAAGATAAAATTCCGTCTAATACATCAAATGCTAACCCCAGAAGATCACGTCCAACCAGTTCTCCCCGTTTAGAGGAAAGAAGGACAACTTCTTCATTCTTTGGATCAAGCTCGGGGAAATCCAAATTAATCGGATACTGGATTTTTAGAGTGTGATCTTCTTTAAAGTTAGAAAACTTCCACGCCAATAACTTTAATTTTGTCTCGTTGGTTTTTAACTCGTGTTGAATCAAAAATTTCTTATCAGGAAATTTGCTGTAAAGAAGAGCTGTATTGTTATTTCGCAACAAAGGTATCAACGCAACTTTCAGGTTATCCCGAGTCGCCTTAATTTTTTCTTCGTTTTCAATTGGCTTATCCGCCCAGTTTGGATCGTAATCAATCACGAAAGCATCGCTTCGAATACTTCCTTTAGTCATCTGAGAACGAACTTTTAACAGATTTAAGAAAAAGTTCACTCCTAATTCCATACCTTGGCCACGGTTTTTCATTTCGCGAACGAAAACCTGGATTCCTGGGCCATATCTGACAAATGAAACTTGGCGAAGGATCACGCGGCTGGCATCCGCACCTAAGGTTACCGAATTCAAATAACTAAATGGTGTCAGCCCCAAAAGTACGTCAATCGAAGCAGAAGCTTGCAAATAAGCTGAAAGCGCAACGGAATCTGTAACAGTAAACACTTCCCCATCACGCAAATCTTTTAAAAATGCGTCTAAAGAATTTTGTGACATACCGTTCTTATCTTCTTTAGTCGATTCAGGTTTTAACGCCTTAGCAAGGTTAGCCATATATTTCGGGATAATGATCTTACCCCATTCTTCTTTTGAACCTTCCTTTAATGAAAGAATCGGACGCACGTGAGTGTAATCACGAACGACACTTACGTTCGCACCCATTAGAGGCATCCAAGTATCTAAACCATCAAGCGCGCGGAATACTCCAAGACCAACACCAACGCTAACGTTATCAACTAGCTGAACAGGCGCAGTACTTCCAGAGTACGTTCCAGTCGAAACGTGACGGCTGGCATTTACATGTGCACCAAATAAAGGGCCGCCCCATGAAGTTACTTGTTGGTGCATAGGATCGTTTGGACGATTTTTAATATGGTCCATGATTTTATTAATCATTTTTGTTTGATATTTTTGAACTGCATCTTCAACCGTCAAAGCCTGAAGTCGTTCGTTGATACGTGAAAGTGCAGACTCCATTGCTGAAGATCGCAAAAATACGCTCATGTAACGGCCCAAATCGCCATCTTGAAATGGTGACTTACGGGCATCGTATTCTTCATCCTTTTCTGGAATCGGATGGGAAATACGTTGCGGAACTCCAGGATAATATTCTTGAGTAATTTTACCAGCACGAACGATTCCTGAAGCAGAATTAATTTTGCTTAAGTCAGGACTGATCAATGCTTGTGGAAGCTTGAAAGTCTCGAGTGCATTATTAAGACGGCTGATCATTTTAGCTTTAATTAAAGGATGTAACTCAGCTGGGTAACCAGATAGACCAACGATTTCTGACCAGTCAGCATCAGTTAACATTGCCATTTTTCTTAAGATCCAACGGGAATCTTCATAATCAAGCGCTTCAAAAGTGGAAGCCTGCCAATAACTGATACTTACGAAACCTTTTACCACGGAAGTAAACTTAACGCCGTAACGGTTAATACTTTCAGGTACGTTTACCAAAGCAAATGGTAAGATAA
>JAZKJI010000107.1:11088-14714 GCA_040384405.1 Bdellovibrionota bacterium | reverse complement strand
CTTTAAGATCAACGCCCATTTCAGATTCAATGGTAACGATAAAATCAGTTTTTTCTTCTTTCGAAGCAAAATTAACCTTTAACTTAGAGTAATGCTGAGGTGATACGACAAAGTAACCAAGCTTACGCAAAAGCGCCGCACGCATCATTGTACTTTGCGAAAAACGTGAAATACCTAAGCGGTATTGTTGTCCGTCTGCATTTTTAACTCTGAAGAAAACGTTACTAGTATCAGGATTTGAACCTTCCCAAGAAACCAATTGAACCCCGGGATCAGCTTTAGGATAAGCACGAGTTCCAGCATCAGAAGCAGGATGGGATTTGTTCTGCCAAATTTTATTATCAATTGGATTATACTGGCTGGAATCAAGCCCACCTTCGATCATACGAGCAAGTTGACCTGGATCGATGACGGCGCCATTAACCACCACGTCACCGGCTGGTTTCTTAATGCCCTTACCATTTTTAGGGATGGCAACAGAGATTGAATTGTTAACTTGAGAGTGTGCCGAGGTACCGGTCACTATTAAAGCCACTAATATAAGTACAGAGGCTTTATTCAACTTTGCTACCAGCATTGTCATGTTCATAGATCCCTCAAGTTTCGTGCGTGCCTTCAGGCAATTTGTAGTTCGTGGACTTCTCCGCATAGGCGATAAGTAAAAATTTACCTAGAGCCAAAGTTTCCAAAGGAGTACGTCTTGCAAATCCTTGCGCAAGAAACCAAGGCCTCTAATGACCCCGATCGTGTAGGAAGTATATTCTAAGAAGTGGTGACCGAAGCCTGTGAAGATTACAAGGTAGGGACAAAAAGTGTCCAAAAGTTCGGCACACGGCTTGCTAACCCGGAACATGGATTCGAAACGAAACTGGGGGAACCATGTTGTTAAATCGCCACTCTGTCGCAAGTGCCGCTTCTACGCTTTTCTTTATCTTCACTGCTATCGTTAATCCTGCGAAAGCAGATAACCCTAGCCAAAGCCTTCAACGGGTAAAGGGGCAAAGCACTCTTGAAGCCCAGTTATCTCAAGATGTTTACGACAGCATTCCGGTTCAAGTTAACTATACGGAACAAGTTCCTTACCAAGTTGAAGAAACCTACACAGACTATGTTTCTGAAACCCAATCACAACACGTATGTCACACAACCTACGAAAATGTTTGTGCGACTGAACAAGTCTGTCACCAAGTGAATAACCCGGTTTGTGATACACACCAAGTATGCGTCAGCGGTCCATCTCAACAATCATGCTCAACTGTTCAAGAGTGCGGAACAAATGCTTTAGGCGAGCCGATCTGTAAAGACCGCGAAGTATGTACTGATTCTGGGCCCGGTTCTCCGGTTTGCCAAAACGTACAAGAGTGCCGCGACAACACTCAAAATCAGTGTTCCTCTGAATATAGATGTAACCAAGTTCCGCGCCAAAGCTGCGGATACGAAAACGTAACTGTTCAAGTTCCAGTGCAAAGAACTCGAATCGTAACTCGTTATCAATCGGTTACTAAATGTTGCCACACTGAATATCAAAGCCAACTTATTGGAACCGATCGCGTAAACGTACAAATCCGTTTCCCTGCGGCAGCGGCTTTACTTGATGGCGAAAAAGAAATCATTGGTGTCGCAATGGTCTCTGAAACACAAGTTGCAATTAATAGTTCCCAGGCAGTATTTGGATACAAAATAGTATCGCAAAAACTTCAGGGCGGAAAATTAATCGTCGACCTAGCGGTCACTCCTAAATATGGACCAAACGATTTAGGTAAAGAAAGCTTAGCTTCTGTTTACTTAAAAGTAATGAACGGTAAGAGCGAACTTACAATGGTGGATTCCGGAGTCGTTCCGCGCGTTCAAAGTTCATACGCGGTAACTATTAAAGATAAAGCTACAGCGAAAGTTCTGGCTCAAGGCAAAGGTGTTTCTGCAGGTAAACGCGAGATAAGTATCGCACTTGCAGCCTTACCAAATGATCGCGATTTAACAATCGAAGTTCAGGTTTCTCGCCAAGGAATCGTATTGCAATCAAAGATTTCCTTCACGCATAAATCGGACTGGGACTTTAGATTTGAAAATCCAGAACAATTTAGTGATGCCAACTTAGTTAACGTATCGGAACTACGTGGACAGAAGTCTCAAACTAAACTGGTTCTAAAAGATGCGACTGCAGAGCATCCAGTTGTGCAAACTCAGTATGAAATTCTTTTAGAACGCAAAGGTGGTTTTCTTGGTCTTGATAAAAAAGATTTAGTGAAGGCAACTTTGAACCGCGATCTTTTGAAAAAGAATTCAAGCGGAGAGTACGAAATTGACGTTGTACAAGATTTAAAGCTAGATGCTGCAGAAGCAGAAAAGCAATTAGCTTCCGGAAAAAGCATCACCGCAAAACTTCGTGTAATCCGGCAAAGTCCAAGACTGAATGATGGACAAAACATCGTGATCGACAAAAAAGCAGCGAAACTAAAAGTTAAGTAAAAAAATGTTCCCGCAAGAAAAATGAATTTGCGGGGACTTGGGCTGGGAATGGAAATTAGGACTTGGATTAGAGACTAGGATTCGGAATTAAGATTCGAGACTAGGATTGGGAATTAAGTTTAGGAATTTGGAATTAGAAAAAATAATAACCCTAAGTAATTAGGACTTTGTTTAATAAAAAATAAAAAAGGTAAGTTTACCTAAAAACCAATAAGGAGATCGAGAAATGAGAAAGATACTTAAACAGATAACAGCGGGAATGACGATTGCTACTGTACTTACTGCTTGCGGTGGCGGCGGCGGCGGAACTGGTGGCGGTGGAACATATAATCCTCCAGCTCCAACTCCAATCGTTTATGGCCCATACGAAAACGTATATGGTGAGGCGTGCACAACTATGGAAGCTTCTCCAGGTTGCACATTCTTTAAAAACTCTGACGTACGAATCACTTACAGCGAAGACAAACACTATAACCGTTATGGTTACGGTCGTGACGATCTTTATTATGTAAAATTTGACTCCGCAGGAAACGCAAATGTTTATAACGATATCGGAACTTTCCAATATTCACGTAACATCAGCCAATTCGCAGGTTTCATCTCTGGACAAACAATCGGAGTAGGAACTACGAGCCTTTTCTGGGAAAACGTTTCTAACAAAACTTACTGGTTGGGAAAAAACGGAGTTCTTTACTCTGCAAACCAATCTGCTCCTAACTTCGGTCAAGCGATCAACAACAAAGACGCTGACAAAGTTGTAGAGGCAAGCTTCACAATCATGAACTCAGAAGGTAACAAGAAACTTGTTAAACGCGCTTCTGATCGTTTAGTTAAGCAATATGGTTTTTCTCAAGAAAAAGCTCGTGTAGTTGCATCTGCACTTAACAACTGGGCAGTAACTGGCGCTCAACGTGGTCACACAACTGTTAAAGATATGGATTCAACATTCAAAGCAGTTTTCGGAGTTGAGTTCCGTTCTGCATTGTCTGCACTTCGTGATCTTCAAGCGGGTGATTCTTCAGGAATGGCTGATTTAACTGATCGTTCTGCGAACGCATTAGGTTTAAAACCTCACCAAGCTCAAGCGTTCATCAAAGGCATGTACAAAAAGACTCTTGCTTCATACGGAGTCGACGTAGAATCAATCAACTGGTAAT
>JAZKJI010000107.1:6245-11078 GCA_040384405.1 Bdellovibrionota bacterium | reverse complement strand
GTTCTACGCTCTCGGGCCGGCCTGGCATAAATGTCAGGCTGAGTACGAAAAAACCAAGCTCACAGTAAACCCGCAGTTGTAATGACTGCGGGTTTTTTTTGGTTTCCCCATGTAGTCCGAACCGTTCGACGTTTCCTACTATTACATTCGCACGAGTACGATACGATCGCGCCAATCCAAGGCTTGCGCCAATCATCCATTGCTCAAGCCCATAAGCTTTGAACTTGTTCTGCCGTCAGGCCTTTCAACCGTTGTTTACGATACGGGATCTGCCCCAACACTTCTTTTTCATTCAACTGGATATAATTCCGCACGATTCTGTACGACTTCCATCCTTTGATTACACGAGTAAACGGCCTTTCTTTCCAGATCCTTACGCCTTCGTAAGTGGCCTTGAAGGTACCGGTCACCCGTTGCGCGATCTGTCCCGCCACAACCTTAAAAAAGTATTGATAGAACTGGCGGCGCGGCGCTCGGACTAGCAAATGCACGTGATCACGCTGTATCGAAATTTGCTCGACGCGTACGAAAAATCTTTTGGAATACTGTTTAACAACTTCACGGATTATCCGAAAATTGCGTGGATGCCGCAAACCCTTTGGTAAGGCTTTAATATTTATTTTAAAAACCAAGTGTAGCGGATCGCGCCCGGAAAGAGGCCGAGCTTTTCTGCCGTCGCGCTTCTTCCGAAGTGTACCACCGTGCGCGTCTCGAAATTTCCAATGCGTTGCGAATATTTCAGATTGTTTCATGTGACCGGTACCCCCATGTGATCTGGGAGCAATGCAAAAATAAACCGGGCATTATGGAGTCCAACGAAGAGTAGGCAATATTAATGTCCGCCGAGCAGACTCGCCTCGCTACGCACTAACCACACTTAATAGCGTTTGGGGGTAGTGGTCACAGAGTTGGGCGGATCGGTCACAACTTGGGCCGCCCCCACCGTATCCGTATAAAGTAAGAAACCATGGAACTCCCAGACAAACTTCTTGTACCGTTGACTGGGACCCTTCTCGTAGCGACGATATCGATATCACGCTAATCATCGCTTTCGTCCGGGGGAAAAATGAATTTCTTTAAAACCATTCTCGTGCTTTCAGCCTTGGTAACTTTCAACGCCAATTCCTCTGAATTCAAAATTACCGATGACGTCGAGACTAATGAAACTTTCACCACCGCAGTAGCAACTTGGTCCGAAAATGAACCAATCCCTTTAGGTGGTCGTCCAAATCCATTCGCACTTCCGGCGGGTGAATTTGAAAAGGCCAAAGCTCAGGGTCAAATTCATGCTCAAGTTTTTCCAGTTGAGGTGACCGGTAGCCTTGCACCTTACGGGCCTTTTAAAACCGCCCTTGAAGATGAAGCTGCCAGCCCTTTCAGAAATTGGTTAAAAAATATTTTTAAAAACATGGTCGGCTTTGAATCTACTGATGATGTTTTTAAATGGTTGGGACTTCACAAATATCCGGCAGCTCAAGATTCTGGAATTTATCAAGTTGCCCATCCCGGAGTTGCGCTTCCCGGAGACCGGATGGGAGTTGGTTTTATCGAGCGGAATGGTGCCCAAGGATTTATGTTTAGCTGTGCTGCTTGCCACTCGGGAACTTTATTTGGAAAAACTGTGCTTGGTATGACGAACCGTTTTCCGCGCGCCAATGAGTTTTTCGTTTTGGCAAAACAAGGGATGAATTTTCTTTCTCCGGAGTTTTTCCAATTTGCTCTGCACACGACTAACGCTGAAAAAGAATTATTTATCCAATTAAAAAATGAACTGCGCTCGGTTGGAGCTAAAAAGCCGGTCGTTTTGGGTCTTGATACGGCATTAGCACAAGTTGCGCTTTCCTTAAATCATCGTAACCCAGATGCGGACGCCACGAAAAATACAAAGCTAGAAAAAAATCCTGTCAAAGACTGGCTCGATACAAATCCAGCGGATAGCAAACCGGCCGTGTGGTGGAATGTTAAATTTAAAAATCGTTGGTTTTCTGATGGTTCGATCGTCAGCGGAAATCCGATTTATACAAATATACTTTCTAATGAAATTGGAAAAGGGGCGGACTTAGTAAAACTAAAAGATTGGTTTCGTGACAATCAACAAAAGGTCCGTGATTTGACGACGGCGGTTTTTTCGTCCGAAGCTCCTCGTTGGTCGGATTTCTTTTCTGAAGATACTATTAATATACAAAAAGCACGTCATGGAGAGCAGCTATTTAACAATACTTGTTCTCGATGCCATGGAACTTATCAAAAGGCTTGGAACAATGTGACCGGTACCCCGGCTTGGCCGGAGAGTATCCGTACCGTGAAAGTTAGTTACCCTTCGCTTACCCAAGTAATCGATGTTGGGACTGACCCGCTGAGATGGCAGGGAATGAAATCGTTGGTATCGCTTAATCGACTGACGATTTTTCAACAAGCTGGAAGCGTTGTTAAACCTCAGAAAGGATATGTTCCGCCACCGCTTGTTGGTATTTGGGCGCGCTGGCCTTATTTTCATAACAATTCGGCTCCGACACTTTGCTCGGTTTTAACAAAAGCATCCGCCCGTCCTATTAGTTTCTATATGGGTGAAGCAGAAAATCCAGAAACAGATTTTGATAGAGCTTGTAACGGGTATCCGCTGGGACTCAATACTCCGAAAGCTTGGCGAACGGCTGAATTTCAGTTTGATACCCGACGAAAAGGTTTAGGAAATTCTGGGCACGACGAGGGAATCTTCTTAAAGAATGGTCAGGAGATATTCACTGCCACTGATAAAATGGATATTATTGAGTTTCTCAAAACTCTTTAGTGGTCTTTCTATCGCCAACCCCGAAGCCGTCATAATCCCACTTCGCCGGCTTTAAACTGAGTCGTTCTTTTTTGCGCGAACAAGTCTTCGTACATTTGACTTAATATTTTTTCTGGCGGTAATTGCGGATCTAATACGGCCGGATGAATCCGCATTGTCCATGACATGCGACCGTTAAAAGTACAGTGGACAAAACTGATTGGGAAATTTTTAGAGCCTGGTGGCGCTGCCATCCACCAATCTTTTTCGCCGAGTGACCGATACCCCGGGGCTTGCTCCCATTGGCCCAAATCACTGTAGGTGCCCGCATACTGGAACTTGTGACGGCCCTTTAGGTAGATTCTTTCCATAAATGCTTTTCCCGTGAATTTGCCAATCGTGTTTAAAAACCAAATCCCCCAGTGCAAATTTGTTTTTAATCCACCTATGACCATTTCATGGGCTTGGGCCGGCGTTGTTGACCGGTCCAATAATAATAACAATCCTGAGCTATGATTCATCAGGGGATTTTCTAATTGCAAAGGGCCCCTAAGGTTAACCGGAAATAGCCAAAATATTTTCTGATCCGGATTTTCTAGCATGACCGATACCTGCCGCTGCAAGGCAGTCAGCATCAAGCTGTTCATTGTCACGCCGGACATTTTTGCTTTTGCCCGCAGTATTTCAACTTCTGATTCATCCAATAACAAACAACTTTGCATAGCCTCTGCGGGAGGCGAGGGATTTAACTTCCACTTTACCCCCGCTTTGTCCATTAACTTAATGCCGCGGTAAATTGACTTTGTAAGTTCGATAAATGTTGGCTGGCCGAATTTTTTTGTTGATCTGGGTGTGGTGGTTAAATCACCGCATTTTCTTAAAGCGGTTATCAGTCCACCTATTCCGTCAAACTCGGCATGAGAGAAACTATGGTCTTCCCGTTTCCATTCGTTTTTTACCGGGCTTCGGCGCTCCATGAATGCTTGATCACTTTCTCCATGGCGCTTTCTGATCAGGTACCACTCACCTGCCCAATCCGTCATGATAACGCTCCTTCAAAAAATACGTTCTCGTTGTTCAACAACAACGGCTTCTGATCACCAATTAAAACTTGGTAAAGCATGCATTCTTGAGTATTTGAAATTGTATAGGGCGCAGACACGGCTTTTGCAATTTCACTGTCCGTTGTTGTAAGGATCGAAACAGTATATTCCTCGTTGTGGGCTTCTTTGAAACTTTCTTTCAAAAGTTCGCGGGCAATTTTTTTCTTTAGCTCGGCGCTTACGTCGGGCCGAATAATGAAAAGAGAATGATGAAGCAATGAAAACGGCACATTACTTTTTATTTTCGCCAAACGGGCAAGTATTTTTAAAAAAGTAGTTTTGATTTTAACTACCGGTGTACGCGACGATCGGTTGATCCATGGGCGTACAAACCCGACGATCTCGCCTGCTGAATTACGCGCAACGAATCCTGCCAATGGATTCGGACCCATTGTAGCTTCAAGTTTGGCGTATTCTGAGGCTGCGAAAGACAAATCCCACTTTGTAATGAATTCGATTATTTCCCCGGTAAAGCCTTGTTCATTTCTTTCAACCGTAAATCCTTCGGGCTTACTAAACCTGCCCCAAGGCGAACCCGCCAGCATCTGCACATTCCAATAATCTTTCAGTGGAATGTATGCGGGGCCGCGCGATTTTTTTACTAAAGCATTTTGTGCTTTCACATTTGTCAAAAATACGGCGGTCACCGCAATTTCGCAGCGTTGATCTTCGCGTAACGAGGAAAGGGAATTCACCATCTTCTTAAAAAAATCACGCCATTGCTTCATTGCGGTTAGTTGGGATTTTCCGGAAATTCGCAGATCCAATAAATACGCGACCGGTACCTCGCGGCCCTTAATATCACGCATAGATCTTTGCATTGAACCAATACCAACTAGTGACCCGTCGGGGTTAAACAACAAAAACGTCCAGTGAGCTCCGGGCGATAACAAGTAAAATTCAAAAAAATTGCGACCACGATCGAAACGCAAATCGAATTGGCCTTCTTCCATCCACTCG
>JAZKJI010000107.1:0-6235 GCA_040384405.1 Bdellovibrionota bacterium | reverse complement strand
CACTCGGATTGAAGAAACTCTAGAATGCGGTCATTATCCTGAGGTCCCGCCATTCGAATTAAGCTGTAGTCTTTAGTCAGTTCCTCGAGCGTCATATAGACATTTACGCTAAAACTGGCCGCTAAAATAAGCCAGCACAAAGCTTGAAAACTTTTATGCGCGCGCGAAGTCGAAGGAGAGTCAACCGGTGCGAAGGCCCCATGATAGGACTTGAAATGACTTGAGCTTTGCTTTTTTCTCAAATGAGCTCAATTGATATCATTCGCGCTTGCTAAAACTAAAAAACCGGCTTGGTAGCCGGTTTTGCGAAAACATTCTTTTAAAAGCTACTTACGGTCTCCGTTTCAATTTCCTGCCGGATGAAACCCGATTCTCAATTAGATCTCATTTAGCATCCGCTCAAAAATCCTTGATTAGGATACTTTTTCTGACCGAGCTGACGCTTGGCTGTAGGCTTTCTTTAAGAAAACTTTGTTCATATGTAATCTGCGTGGCACCAAAATTTTCTTTAACAAAAAATCAGGGCGTAAGAAAAATGCAGAAATACAGCTTTTGATTGATCCGATCTCAACACATTCGATCGCCATCCCCTTCATGCCTTCTAACGCACGCACGGGCCCTTTATAGATCAAAGACGGAGAACATACGCTGTACACCTGTCCAAGTTTTTTAGACTCAGCATCGTACGAATAGACGAAATGAGATTTGCCGCTTAGTAAAACATCAAAAAACAGATTTAACCAAAGCATGCTTCGAGACATTCCACCGCGAACGCTGGCATCAAGCCATAGTCCCGTGATCTCCATTGCTTTGTTCAACTTTTTTTGAAGCTCGGGATCGTTCTGAACAACTTCTTGTGGAATCTGATCGATCACACGAAAAGGCCCTTTGATCACAAGTGCGTATCCGCCTTGTAACTCACCTTTGTTATCACGCAAACCAACAACATGACTTCTTTTTAAATACTCCAGAGGGAAATGAACACCTAATCTTTTTGCGGTCTCTTGTTGATAGTGTAATAGATCCTTATCAGAAGTTATATCCACGAACCTTAGCATCGACATCCCCCTTGTCCAAAGTGTCCCCAGCTCTATCCTTGAGCAAGGGTTGGGCCTTTAGATTTGTGTACAAAAGTACACCAACCCGCTACCCAGTATGATTAACCATGAAGGTATTTTCCATTTTGCGATGAGTATTAGGCAAGCACTAAGTAGGATAAGGGGTCCAGCAGAAACAAAGTTTGTCTCACCATTTGCGGGTAAAAATGCCCTAACCACAAAAACTGTTATAGCTCCTATAACACCTCCTATGGCTCCGATCGCGAAATCTCTAAATCCACGTGATGCTGAAACTTTTTTGAAGAAAATTGGAAACCACGTGAGCATATGAATGTACCCAGGAAGAAAGACAAAAAATGTCGCCGCAAATGCGGCAGGAAAGCCACCAAGCCGAAAGGCTAAAAATGTAATCGTCACCAACACAGGTCCAGGGGTCATTTGCCCGAATGCCAGTGCAGTCATAAAAGTTGCCAGGTCAACCCACTGTTGTTCACGAACAAAATCATTTTCTAGCAGTGGAGCAATCGCTAAACCAGAACCAAAAACAAAAGCTCCTGACTTAAATGCGATCCAACATAGTAGCAAAATGGACCCAGCTTCGAGTGACAATTTGCGGGATTTAAAATTCCAAACCCAAGTTAGAAATCCCAAAGCCAAAATTAAAACTGGTTCCGGTGCAATTTGAAAAAACATTCCCAAAAAAGAAATCGCGGCACAAAAATAAAATAGTGACTGTTTTTGATAAGGCTTTGAAATTTGCACAAGCGAGTAAATAATCAGTGCCAAAGCACCAATTCCAAATCCGATCGTTAGTGTTTTAAAATATGTATTTCCGCCCCATTCATCGTAAATCGCCGCCAGTCCGCACATCATCAAGAAGGCAGGAAAAATCAAACAAGCACCTGCCAGTAATCCACCCGGAATTCCGGCGCGACGATGTCCCATAAAAACTGCAGTTTGAAATGCAAATGCGCCGGGAAGAACTTTGATTAAACTAATTGCCGTAACAAACTCTTCAGTCGTGATCCATTTTCTTTTTTCAGCAAGATCTTGTTGCATCATTGAAACAAGCGCCAGCGGCCCGCCGAAACCCGTGCAACCTAAATGCAGAAAATAAAGTGCAACTTCTTTTAAACGAAGTAACGAACTATTCACAGATTATTTGCCGGTGGGGTCGGAGCTTTTTCTTTTTTCAGATCTAAAAACTTTTGACTATAAATTTTGTGTTGCTCGTTAAAGGTAGAAGTTTTTTCTTTCATGTAATCATCAAAGTTTTTTCTCTTGTCACGCATATCAGCTTCGAAATCATCCCGTTTTAGGCGACTGGCAGCATACCCATCTTTTCGCTTCTGATCTAAAGTTCCAAAAAATTCTTTGCGTTCATCAGCGGAATGTTTAGAAGTTCCAAATTGTTTTCGTTCTTGCTCTAAGGATTTATTAAATTCTTCACGCTCTTTACGTTCAGCCCGAACAAAAGCTTCCCGGCGTTTCTGCATATCGCGATTAAAAAGCTCGCGCTTCCTAGAAACTGCCACTTGAAATTTTTCGCGAATCTTAGAAGGCTCAACTGTCGGATTTGCAAACAACCCTTGCATAAAAGCAAGCTCATCATTTTCTTCTTTTTTATCCGCCGGAACTTGCGATCGAAGTTCTTCCAGTTTTTTCCGGTCTTCACTTAACTTATATTCCCCAGAAACCATCGGATCATTAACCGTCGATTTCTCGTTAGAAGACGAACAAGAAAAAACCACAGCCGAACAAATTGCCAAAAAAATAAAATTAGAATAATTCACGCAAATATCCCCTAAGAAAAAATGATGAATCCCGAATCATTATTAAACAATTCCAACTACCCAAAAGTCCAGTCGCAAGATCCCGAGCAAGCGAAGCAAGCTCCTAATCCCATTTCCCCAGAGCAAGCGAAGTGAGCTCCTCCCCTCCCCATTTCCCCTGAGCAAGCGAAGCGAGCTCTTCCCAACAACTGGACGAGAGTCGGGGGAGGCGGCTTTCTAAAAGGTCCAGATGCAAGGCGGACGCTGCTCGAATCCGCGGAGGCGTGCTACCCGCACGTTGGAGCGGAGGCGAGTAGTGGCCAACGCAGACAGCTGGACCTTTTAGAAATCCGCCGGCAAGACCTTCATCCTAAGATTTATGATTTTAGACTGTAATTTTGAGGTGAATCTTCCGAAGTAGAATACATGATTAGTGGACCTCGCCGGCTTGACCCTCGGGTTTTCAAAAGCCCAACACATTTAAACCCTTACGCCTGGAGACAAGATCGTCAGTTATGGTCTTTGTTTGGTGGGCTTTGGTTATTTTCGGCGACCATTTTGGGCTGCGCACTTTTCCTGATCAGTCATCAATATGACTTCTTCATTCAACAAGCTTACCGGGCTTTTCCCCAATGGGTTTCTTACCTTGAACGTGAAGAGGAAATTGCATTTATGATCGGAGCTGCGGGTTTACTTGCTTGGACTCCCGTCTTATTTTTCATATGTAAGCGATGGACGAGCCAGACTTTTAACCCACTGATATTTTTTCATCAGGAAATTAATTCTCTTTCGCTTCGATCAACTGATAAAAAAACCCAGCCCTATCTTCCAGTGGCTGAATTTCATGAGTTTTATGAAAGTTACCAGAGCTTTTTTGATGAGATGCGAATGCAAAGAATTAAAGAGGCAGAGGTTTTACGGGCAGCAATTGCTTGTGAAGATATGGAAACGATGCGAATTCAGTTGCGACAAATGTTAAAGCAAAAAGAATCTGAATTAGGAACAAACGTAATTAAGTTAACTAAGTCAGCAGTACCAAGCGTTCTACCGACTAGCGGTTCAGACGTTTCACCTGCCGCAGTTGCGCCTCGACGTCGCGTTTCTTAATACTTTCCCGCTTATCACCTTTTTTCTTACCACGAGCGATCGCGATTTCGACTTTAGCGCGGCCTTTTTTAAAATAAATTTTTAGAGCCACGCAGGCATGGCCTTTTTCCGTCAGGGCTGCATCGATTTCTTCGATCTCTTTTGCATTTAATAAAAGTTTTCGGCGGCGCTCCGGCTCGTGATTATTATAGCTTCCGGCTTTGTAAGGAGCTATATGGGCATTTTGCAAATATGCTTCACCGTTCATCAAAACTACGTACGAGTCTTTTAACTGGACGCTCTTATCGCGAACGGATTTAACTTCACTGCCAGTTAAAACTAATCCTGCTTCAAAGGTTCGCAGAATTTCGAAATCGAAACGCGCCTTCTTGTTTTCTTGGATTAATAAAATTCCGACACTGTTATCAATTGCCAAAGTTAGCTCATTTCAAGAAATAGACGGCGCCACATATCAGGGCTTAGCTCTTCAGCCCGCGCCTGTGGATTTTGTACCTGACCTAATAGCCATTCATCAAGTTGCAATCGTTTCTCGGCACTCAATATGCCACTTAAATTGCTGCGCAAGAGCTTTCGACGCTGACTGAAACCCTGCTTCACAAATTTAAGGAACTTATTTCGATCAAAACCCGTCACTGACTTGGGCTTAAAGCTAAGTACCCGGCTTGCAACCCGCGGCGGTGGCCAAAAATCTCCGGGACCTGCTTCTGACACCATGGCAACTTCCCAAAAGTTTTGGGCGATAACAGATAACATTCCGTAATGTTCCGTGCGAATTTCAGCGCGAATTCTTTGCGCTACTTCCTTTTGAAACATCAAGACCATCCCAGTTAAGGGCGCCTCATCCAAACTACGGTCGATAACTAGGCTTGAAGAAATTTGGTAAGGCAAATTACTGACCAGCAATGTCTCCGGTAAATTCCATTTGTCCCAGTCAACGTGAAGTGCATCGGCTTCAATAACTTCCAAGCCTTGATCCCGCCAGTACTGGGAAAATACGCGGTCTAATTCGATTACTTTAAAATTTGCGTCTTTATTTATAAGTAAACTGGTCAAGGCCCCGGCACCCGGGCCGATCTCTAATAAATTTTTGAACTGAAAATTTTCGGTCGCTTTAAGAATTTTTCCGATGACGTTATCTGAAATTAAAAAATTTTGCCCGAGTGATTTTTTGGGATCTACTCCCAGCGAAGATAAAACTTTATCCAGTCTTTGCTTGGCGCTTTCAGAAGACATCAGGATTTTGCTTCCTGAAAATCGCCATCCCACAAACTTGGCGACGGAGCCAAATCAGGTCCGTGACTGAAACCTTTGTTTAATCTCCAAACTCCGGCAAATCCGATCATTGCCGCATTATCGGTGCAATATCTCAAAGGCGGAATAGCAATTTGCCATCCTTTATCTTTCGCCAGCTCTATGGATTTTTCGCGAAGCCGACTGTTGGCGCTGACGCCACCAGTGATAATTATTTTTTTGATTCCGGTCTTTTTCACCGCCTGAGTTAATCGAGTCAGCAAAGAATCGATAACCGCTTCTTGATAGGAAGCACACAAATCCGCCCGCTGTGAATCAACCGCTTCCTTACCTTCATTTTCAATAATCTGGTTAACTAATCTTGCTCCGGATGATTTTAGTCCCGAGAAACTAAAATCCAAACCATTTTCACCAACCATCGCGCGGGGAAATGGGTATTTTGCGAGATCCCCTTTTTTACTTTCACGATCTACTTGTGCTCCACCGGGAAAACCCAGACCTAAAACTTTGGCGAATTTATCCAAGGCTTCTCCGGCGGCATCGTCTTTGGTTTCACCAAGCAATTGATATTGGCCCCAAGTCTTCATCAACACCAAACTGGTATGCCCACCACTGATCGTTAATGCGAGCACTGGCGAATCAAATTCGAAAGGGGGTTGATAGGTGCTGTCCCTTAAAAACGGAGCTAATAGATGCCCTTCCAGATGATTAACCCCGATTAACGGAATTGATTTAGCCATACTTAAACTTTTTGCCGTCATTAACCCAACGATGAGTGCACCGATAAGCCCGGGACGATTTGTAACGGCGATGCCACCGATATCATTCCAAGTCAGTGAAGTGTCCCCCAGAGCTTGTTCAATTAAAGGAAGTAAATGATGAGTATGATTGCGCGAGGCAATCTCTGGGACAATTCCACCATAGGGCGCATGTGCCAGATCTTGATTTGCTGAAAAAGAAATTTCGACCGTACCGTCCTGGCGAACCAGAGCAACGGACGTATCGTCGCAACTGGTTTCAATCGCGAGGACACGCAGGTTTTCGGAC
>JAZKJI010000106.1:34371-36338 GCA_040384405.1 Bdellovibrionota bacterium | reverse complement strand
CAAATGCCACTTCATTAAATAGTGGAAAACTATGGTTAGGTGATGGATCTAACAAAGCGCAAGAGCAAACAATGTCCGGTGACGCATCTATATCTAACACCGGTACAATTACGATTGCTGCTTCTGCGGTGACAACTTCTAAGATCAATGACCAAGCAGTCAGTTTTGCAAAAATGCAAAATATTTCGACCACGAAAATTATCGGCCGATCAACTGCGGGTTCAGGAAGTCCGGAAGAATTAAGTATTGGCGGTGGATTATCGATCGCGGGTGGAACTCTATCCGTTACATCCACTCCAGCTTCGGTTTCCAATTCTTCAACTTTAAATAATGGTAAATTGTGGTTGGGTGACGGAAGTAACTTAGCTCAAGAACAGACCATGAGTGGTGATGCCTCGCTTTCTAATTTAGGAATGATTACGATCGCTGCAAATGCAATTACTTCAGCTAAGATTTTAGATTCAGCAGTCACTACGGCTAAAATAAATAATCAAGCGGTAACTTATGCGAAATTACAAAACGTATCTGCATCCGCAAGATTATTAGGGCGTGCAACTGCTGGGGCTGGATCTGCAGAAGAACTAAGTGTTGGTTCAGGTTTAACTTTAAGTGGAACTACACTTGCAGTTACAAATCCATCCGTGACAGGTTCAGCGCTTAATTCTGCCTTGATCTGGATCGGAGATGGATCCAATACTGCGCAACCGGTCTCATTATCTGGTGATGCATCAGTTTCAAATGCCGGAATACTTTCAATCGCTTCAAGCGCAATTACGACCGGAAAAATATCTGATAGTGCCGTCACCACACTTAAAGTTGCAGATGATGCAATTTCTTTTGCGAAAATTCAGAATATAAATCCTCTGAAAATTCTTGGAAGATCAACTGCAGGTGTTGGTGATGCGGAAGAATTATCAATTGGTGGCGGTTTATCCATTGCGGGTGGAATTCTTTCTATAACTTCGACCCCTGCGTCGGTTACGAATTCATCGACTTTGAATAACGGTAAATTATGGTTGGGTGATGGATCTAACTTAGCTCAAGAACAAACGATGAGTGGGGATGCTTCAATAACTAGTGGTGGATCAATTACTATCGCCGCTAATGCAATTACCTCTGCTAAGATTATTGATTCGGCAGTTACAACTGCGAAATTAAATAATCAGGCGGTTACTTATGCGAAATTACAAAACGTTTCTGCATCGGCAAGATTAATAGGTAGAGCAACGGCAGGCGCTGGATCAGCTGAAGAGTTAACTGTTGGTTCTGGTCTAACTTTAAGCGGAACTACTTTAGCGGTTACTAATCCAACGGTAACGGGATCGTCATTAAATTCCGCAAATTTCTGGTTGGGTGATGGAAGTAACCTAGCTCAATCTGTTTCCATGAGTGGTGACGCCACAATGGCGAACACCGGTATCATGTCGATTGCCTCGAGTGCTGTTACAACCGGCAAAATTAACGACCAAGCCGTGACATATGGAAAAATCCAAAACGTATCTGCAACTAATAGAATTTTGGGTCGATCAACTGCAGGGGCCGGATCAATCGAAGAATTAACTTTAGGTTCAGGTCTTTCTTTAGTCGCGGGAGTATTATCTTCAACGGTTAATCCTTCAGTTAGTAATACCGCTGCACTTAACTCCGCAAATATATGGGTTGGCGACGGAAGTAATATTGCCCAGGAAAGAACAATTACTGGAGATGCGACAATATCAAATGCCGGAATTATTACAGTGGTAAATTCCGGAATTTCGTCTGCAAAAATTGCTGATCAAGCGGTGACGTTGGGTAAGATCGCAAATATCAGTACAAATACTTTACTAGGAAGAACTACTGCAGGAGCAGGTTCGCCTGAAGAGTTAACAATCGGTGCCGGGCTTTCCGTAGTGGGCGGAGTGATTTCTGCTCCGGCCGGTGCTGCGACTGTAACTAGCGTTTCAGGTACAGCTCCGATTACTGTTGCA
>JAZKJI010000106.1:21293-34361 GCA_040384405.1 Bdellovibrionota bacterium | reverse complement strand
ACCACTACGGTAAAAACTCCTGCAAAAAATTCTACAACTACTCCGGTGGTTTCTATCGTAGCAGGATCCGCAACGGGTCAGGTTTTAAGATATAATACCGGCACCAGCGCGTGGGAGAGAACAAAGTTACTTTACACAGATTTAGTTAACGCTTCGAGTGCATCACCATGGCCGGCAACTTGCGGAGCTGGGCAAGGTTTAACTTACTCTACCGTATCTGATGCTTTCACATGCGTGACTTTAACTGGTTACAACACTCAAAATATCACTAACCTTGGAAATACACTTTCGGGTGATATCACGATGGGTACTAACGATGCTTACGCTGTAAAATTTGAAACGGGCGATACAGTGAAAGTGACGATCACATCTGGCGGAAGTGTTGGAATTGGTACGACAACTCCAAGATCTGCTTTAGATGTCTCGGCGGGAACGATCACGGGTAAAACGTCTGTTGCTAACACAACAGGTCCGGTAGATTTCAGCTTGGGAAATATCCAGCACACCACAAATAGTTGTGCGGCTTATGCACTTCACAACTTAAAAGACGGTGGAACATATACTTTCATCGTAAAAGGTACGGCGGTTGCAACTTGTTCATTTACAGCATTCTCTGATGCGGGTGTAACAGGTTTAACTGTCCACTTACCACCAGGACATGGTGTTACCACGACGTTGAAACATACTTTATATAGCGTATTAGTCTCTGGAAGTGATGTTTACCTAAGTTGGGTACCGGGATATTAAATGAAAATATGTTTATCCGTATTAGTATTTTTATTTTCCATGATTGCAAACTCACAAGTGGGGTTCATGACTGCATTTTGGAAACAAGGACCTGGTTCAATTACCTATACAACGCCAGGAACTTATACTTTTAACGTTCCCGGAAATTACGTCACCCTTACAGTCACGATGTGGGGTGCTGGAGGTGGTGGTGGCGGACAATCCTCAAACGGAACCGCAGGCGGTGCTACAACTTTTGCGGCATTAAGTGCTGGCGGCGGAGGCGGAGGAATTTATAATACCGGTGCCACAGCTGCAGGGGGAACCGCAAGTGGTGGTGACGGTGGAAGTTCAAATGGAACCATTGGTGCTGGTAACGTAGGAAATACCGGTGGTGATGGTGGAACGGCACCAGGAAGTGGCGGCGCTGGTGGCGGTGGTAGTAACGGAGCAGGTGCGGCCGGCACAGCACCAGGCGGCGGAGGCGGCGGTGGTAAAAAAGGCGGCGGCGGAGGATCTGGTGCTTACGTTATAAAAGTTTATACCGCTGGTTTAGTTTCAGGTGCTCAAACTGTCGTTGTGGGAACAGGCGGCCCTGCTGCTGGTTCACCCGCCGGCGGTGTTGGCGGCGCAGGAAAAGTCACAATTACTTGGACCACTCAATAAAAAAGCCCGGGTTTCCCCAGGCTTTCTAAAATAATTAATTTAAAAATAAATTACTTAGAATAGTCGATTTCTTTTAATCGACCGTTTTTATAATTTGCTAAGTTAGCAGGAATCGCTTTTACGAATACAACTCCACCTTCTTGCCTTGGCATATCCATATCCGGACTTAACATAATTTCGTTAGAGTCTGGATTAAATAAATATCCATTCATTCCACGAGGAACAGTTAATCTTTCAGACTCAGAAGATCCTGGTCGACCATAGGTAACTTGAATACTTTTGATATCCGGTGTGAAACCAAGTGCAACTTTCTGAGTTCCTACGCGCTGAACCAAGTAACGACCGAAAGAAGCTAATCTTTTGCCAAAATCTCCGGCGCACAAATCAGCTTGAATTCCACCTGATCGAGCTAATAAATCTGGAAACGCTTGAAGTGGACCTTTTCCATCTTTAGCGCACTCGGCAGAATTATTATTTAAACTTGGAATTGCCGCAGCAATTAATACTTTCGAGCGATTACCACCTTTTAAAGCAACTAACTGATCGTAAAAATCAGAACCTGATAATCCCGGTGTCACATCGTCAGCATCCGTTAAGAAAATTACTGCAAGGTAAGCATCTTGATCATAGAAATCACCATTCTTTTCTTTATTAATGGTTGGATCCATCACTGCAATTACCGGTGAAAATGATTCTTCGGCTTCAGGACCCCATTGGGTACCGATAGCAACTGTTTCGACTAACACTTTTCTTGCGTTCAAAGTTTTACGAGTAATAAACAAATTACTGCTCTTATCATCAGGTGATTTTCCTTTAAGCTGAACCAGTTCACCAAGTGGATTCATCTTACGAAGACCAGCCGTTGGATAAACAACAGGATCGTTTAAATATTTACGATCATATACTGGTACCACACCGATTTTATAATCAATTCGAGGATTAGAAAGAAAGTGCTTAGCAAAAAGTTCCACGTTTTTTTGCATTGTCGCTTGATGTGGTTTCATTGAACCAGAATTATCAACAACGAAAAGAATATTTACCTTTGGATCGGCCATTGTCTGCACTTGTTCACCTTCAACGGTAATATACTTTCCCGTTTCAGGAGGAGCTTGGCGATCAGGGTTTTCTGAACCACATGCAGTTAACAAACATGCGGATAAAATAATTGTTAAACCAGTCAGATTTTTCATAACGACTTTTCCTTCGTAGCGAACGGACAGTTATCTGCCTTCACTTGAAAGTGACCCACTTCGTCTACCCAAACTTCGTCATCGTTTACTGGGAAGACCATACTTTTATTTTTATCAATCTTAGCGAATTTCAAATTCTTAGACTGTTGCTTTAAATCATCAGCCATTAATACTTTTTGAATTAACTCGACTTCGATAATTTTCATTTTCTTTAAGTTAATTTCAATTTCTTTTAGATCAGCTTGCGCAAGTTCTTTAAGTCTTGCGGCTGCCGCAGCGGTTTGGCCCTCTTTTAATTGTCCAATTAATTGAAGATCACGATAAAAGAATCTTGGAAATTTCTCGGCCTTATTTCCCAGGGAATTCATTGTAACCTTACCTTGCTTTAAGGCAGGGATAAGTTCCATAAACTCGGGCGGAGCACCGTTATCAATTACACTTTGTAATGCTTCAACTCTTGGTAACATTCGCTCTTTAAAAAGATTGATCTTTTTAGTTACATCTTTAAATGCACAAATCTTTAAAGACACAAATGTTGATAACATATAAGTTTCAGGCCCAACTTGAGAACTCCAGATCGCAGAAGTAATAGATTGCAGATCTCCTAAGGCGCTTTCAAAGTTACCTTGGCGAGTTTTAGCCCAAGCTTTTTCTTCAATAGCGTCTAACCAGAAATCGGAAGTTGCAGGAACGGCTGCATAAAGAGAAATGGCCTCTTTAAGTTTGCCGTCTGCATACAACTGACGTGCTTTTTCCATAGCTACCGAATCAGACACGGTTGCAGCAACAGAAAAAGTAGCAGCAAATAGAATGATGGAAGCGAAAAAAGCGCGAGTGATTACCATATTAACATCCCCATGCTTGCACGAGCCGAAAACACATTTTGTTCACGGTTTTCAGTTTCTAATAGATCACGATACTTTTCATATCGAACTTCAATTCGAGCCGTTAAAAACCGATTTAACCAAACACCAGATCCGATTCCGGCAGCGAATACATCCGTATCACCAGAGTTAAGCGTTTTTTGTCCATAACCAAGTAAGGTATAAAGATCAAACTGAGCAATGGAAGAATCAAAAATATTTAATTTTCCATAGATCGGGTAAAAGCTAACGGTCGCCATTTTAGTTTCTAGCGGGAAGTCAATTCCCGGAAAACGTTGAGAGCTATTAGGATCACTTGCTTGAGCAGCAGCCGCTTGATCATACTGTCGTTTACCTTCACCAGTTAAAGCGTTGTATGCTTTGTCATACTCTACACCCGCTGACCAACGTGGATTGATATGATACTGAAGCATTCCACCAAGGTTAGAAGTTTTAACGTAAGAATCTCCGCCCGATAAACCGCCGTAGCTAACTGCAAGTTCAAGACGGTTATTTCTATCAACCAAACGATTTTGAACGACACGCACACGTTGTTGATTTTCTAAATTTCTAACTCTTTCAACAACCTTTGGGTTATCTCCAAGACTTTCGAAATCTTTTTTCAAATCTTTCTTCTCGGCTGCATAAGCTTGCAAAGAAAGTATCATTAGGATTGGAAGCAACATTAGTGATTTCATTATTTCGCCCCTTTAGCAACTACCGGAGCAACACATGCTTCCGGATTCGGAGTGACATTAAACTCTTGAGCCAAAGTACCGGTTTTAGCGGTCTTTCCGTTTAATGTGCTCTCTGCTTTTAATTTTAAAGTAACCGGAGTAACCGCTTTCACACATGCAGGTGTCCAAGTAACAAGACAAACCTGAGAATTCTGTTTGTCTGTAAATTCCATCGTGCACTTAATATCTTTCTTTCCAGAAAGATTAGCGATCTGAGTAAGTGGAGACTTAATACTTACAACACTTAGCGCGTGCTCTGTGGAGAACTTAAGGGAAATGACAGTTTCTACACCCGCTGGAATATCTTTTTGATTTGGATCAGCCATCGTAAATGTTGGAGGCTGAGTCGCATACCTAGCTTTAGTACAAACCTGTTGTGTTCCCGATTGGGTGCTGTTCACACTGATTGCGCGCATTTGAAAACAAAGATCTACAGACTTAGCAGACGGAATTTCATTTCCTAAACGGTCGCGATCAAGCGGAAGACGTTCAACTTGAAGGACATAATGAAATCTCCATTTACCAGCGCCGATTTTTTCCGGGTTATTTGGTTTTTTATCATCAACCATTACATATCTAGAACCATCAGCACGATAAGCTTCTGTATTCGAGTAGATATACGGAGTGATTTGAATTGTTGGAAGACCTGGCATAGTTAAAGAACTTGGATCTTCAACATCTACGAAGAACGGAAGATCCACATTCTCGTCCACACCGGCTGCTAAATCTGTTTTATCTGCAATCTTAGGCTGAGTGTTTGTGCGGCTTACGTTTAAAGTGATATCTCTTACGTTGGAAACTCCTAGTAAAAGCTTTTCATTTGATTCGGTCACTGTGATTTGAACTTTACCTTCTAAAGAACGTCCCCAAGTTCCTGCTTGGATGATACCTGCAGGTGCAGTCCATACTAATTTAAATGTATGTGGTTCTCCAGATGGAACTAATGTCGGGCGATCAGCTACTTCAAATTCAATAAGATCAACAGTGTAACTAGCAACTTTATTTGAATTCACTGCTACTTTAAGAAGGATCTCTCCTGGTGCGCCTTCAACGAAGTTTCCGGAATTAAGTTGGCTTGTTCCAATTAATTTAATCGAAAAAATATCGGGACGGACAACTGTTTGATCAACAGATTTCTGATTGGTAGTAGGTCCCGCTTTAATTCCTTTGTAATCCTCTAGAGGATCAGAAGAATTGTTTGCACAAGATGTAAGTACTAATAAAGCTGCACTAGTTAAAAGTTTTGCTGTTTGTGGTTTCATATATATTCCTTTATGAATCCGTTACCCGGCGAAGGATAAATGGGTAGCTAACTTTCACAGTTACGCCACCTTGTGGTTGTGGAAAATTCCATGTCTTTAAACGATCTCTAATACAGTTTTCAACCGGGATATTTCCCAGGCTAGAGTTCATTACTTGCGCTAACGTTACTGATCCCTTTGGACCAATCATGAACTTCATCGATAAACGGCCATTCAATTTTGGTTTTGTCTGAAGACCCTGCTCGTAACAAAAACGAACTTCACTTTCGTGACGTCGGATAACTGCGGCGATTTCATTTCTATCTAATCCGCCTTCAACCGATGCTTCGCTTTCAACTGGTTGGAAAAATCCTTCACCAGATCCAACGATCGCAACTTTCCCGTATCCGGCTTGGCCTCCGCCTTTACCTTTAGTTCCGTATCCACCAGCTCCATTTACGCGGCCACCAGAACCAAGGGGTGCAGAAAATAATCCTTTAGAATAAACTGAAGTTTGAACGCCACCACTGCCACGGTTTCCACCGCGGCCGATTCCAGCAGAAGTGTCAGCTTGAGTAAGTTTTAATCCACCTTGTTGTTTCGAAGATTTTAAACTTCCAAGAACTCCTAAAACTCCGCTTTGACGAGCAACTACATTCTTTTTAATAATTTGCGGAGTTGCCTTTTGAGCAACAACTTTACGAGGAGTAACTATTTTTTGAGCAGCCGGTGCTACTACGATCATTTTCTCCATCTGTTTACGATCCATTACTTGAACAACTTGTGGTTCTTCAACTGGAGTTTCTTTCGGCGTAATAAAGAAAGCTAAACCAGCAAATAGAGCCGCAACTGCAACGGATCCAGCTGCAACGTTTCTTAAGATCGCGGTAAATTTCTTAGGATCATCTTTTGGTAATTCAACGTTAGTTAATAATTGATCAGCTTCGCGTACGATTCTAAGTCTTCCATCTAATTGGGAGATAGAGTGAATCGCAGATTTAGCAAAAATATTTTTATCAATTGTTTCAAGTAAAGTATAATCGATACCCATTTCTTCGAAATAAGAAACGTCCTGGCAAGATTCAACTCTTCCCGTATCGTGTCGGTATACAAACGTTAAAGTTTGTCCTGACCATTCAAGTGCTCTTACAACATTTCCATTTGCATCTTTAAGATAAAACATAACTACCTTAACCCCTTCGCTCTTTCACTTCGGTCTTTAAAGTTCTTTCGAACACCAATTAAGTCATCGATGTCTTTTTCGTTCTCTACAACCGTCAGTGCTTCCATGGGAGACTGGATTTTTCCACCCACCATGTGACCATCGAATTTTACATCCGTACTAAGTTTTGAACCTGTCGTACTTGCCGCAGCAACGGGAGCAGCAGTTTCTGCTTTCGGTTTTTTTGCAGAAGCTTTTGCACCTGCTTCAATTCCGACTAAAATTGAAAGTAAAATTATTGTTTTCAATTTGAACCCCGCGTTTTTAATTCATTAAGCCTACTATCCAAGTAAGCAACCATGGGGCCACTTCCAAGGGTACTTTGCAGGCTCTTCATTTTCGCTAAGTAGCTGAAATTAAACGGATTACTCTGAATGCGAGGAATCAGATTTAGGGCCTCTGCCGCCACTTTGCGGCGCTGGGATGAAAATTCTCTAAAAGGATCAGAAGAGATATTAACTTCTCTCGCAGAAGCGCGAAGGAAACTGATCTCAGTTGTCGCAAGTCGTGATCCAGGACGAGTTTTTTGCTCTGACAACTCAAAGATATCTTCAAAAGTATTTTTCTCGATCGACTGATTCCAAAGTTCAGTTGTCTTTGCAGTGATTACCTTTGATTGTTGAACGTAAGGCTGAACCAAGGCTTCAACTTGCGTTTGATACTGAGCTTTTTCTTCAGGCTTTAATCCCTTTGGTGCTGGCAAAGATAAAATCTGGATTGCTAGATTAGAATTTTCCCGGGCAACCGTAGCTAATATAATCAACTGCATCGAGGCATCTTTTCGAGCAATCGCGCGGTTTGCTTGTTTTTCTAAATCTTTGATTAACTGAATACGTTGATCGATTGTTCTTCGTAATTTTGAATCAGACATTCCGGCTTTTACATTAAGTTTAGAGATCTTTTTATTAATTGCCGCAAGATCAGCAAATGCTACTACGTGCGCTAACAACTGACCTTCAGTAGAATTTCTTACCGAAGATTTTTTCAATAAATGATCGGCAAGTCTTGAGTCCGATGTTTTTTCATAGACAAAAATTCCTGCAGATTTATAGAGTTCATTATTACCGGCTAAAATTCCTTCTAGCTTACGGAAATCAGATTGCGGCTTTTTAGAGTTAAGCACGATTTGGTGAGCAGCGTATTGTCTCTGTGAAGCTTTGTTAGAAATATTAATTAACGTCATGTATTCAGAATTAGGGTTTTGACCGCTTAATTCTTTTAACAACGCAATTTTAAATAAATGTGACTGAGTTTCGTTAGATCCAGGCTTGATCTTTTTCATGAAAGTTAATGCTTTGGCGAAATCCATCTTAATCTCGGAAACCCACGCTAAATTTTTAAGAGCGTTATTGCTTTCTTCGACCGTGATTTTGCTTTCGTTTAACAATTCTTTCGAAGCCGTCGCTAACATATCAAGATCTTTTAAACGGTAAGCTAATACCATTTTATTTTTGATAACTTGCTTACGTTGATCTGCCGGCCATTGGGCAATCGTTAAACCATTTAACTTTCTAAGTAAAGTTTCAGAAGCATCAACGGTAGGTTGATTGTTAATTACAGTCGCCGCTTGATTTAAAACTGATTTTCTCCACAGGTTTAAATACTCCGGAGATTTTGACTTAATTGCTTTAGAAAACTCTAAAGAATGGGCTTCAATTCGCGTTTCTTGTTTTAATAGAACGTCAGAATCAAGGCAAAGGTCAGCTGACTTAACACGTAAGTCAGCGTTCATTGAAGAATCTAAGGCTAATTTACGAAATTCTTCACTGGCGTTTAAATAGTCATTCTTTTCATAAAATGTATGCGCAATCTGATACTTAACTTCATCGCGCTTTGGACCTTTAGAGTTAAGCTCTAAATAAAGTTTATACGCTTGAACTCGCAATTCGATGTTTTGCGATAATTCAGCTGCGGCAATTGCACCCAGTAAAGCGCCTTCGAAATTTTTCTGGGACGTTTTATTGTGTTTCACTAATAATCTTGCAGAAGTTTGGTAAAAACCAAACGCTTGTTTGTACTGTTTAATCTTAAGGGAAGCTTGAGCTGCCCAAAAGTTCATATCTTCATCTTCAAAGCTTTGAGTATATTTTAAATAAGCTAAAGTTAATTCTGGAGAAGGTAGACGTTCTTCAGCCTTACCCCAGTCAGTAATAATGCGACGAAGACTTTGGTTAGCTACAACGCATTCTTCATTTCCACTGCAAGGCGAACTTTTAAGAATCGCAATTGAATTTTCAATTTCTTTTACAACTTGTGGTTTATTACCAAGATCATATTCAATTCTAGTAACGCGAATTTGGCGCTCTAAACGGTCTTCGAAAGGAATATCTTGTTTACCAATTACACCCCAAACGATTAAGGCATTCTTTTTCTTAGCCGTACGCTCTAGTTCAGTTGCCAAATACATTAGATTTTTCTGTCTGGTGTTTTCTGGGCTGACTGCGGACAAAGTATTAATACTTACCGCAGTAATATCATTACTTGCCATAAAAGTGGCTAGGTCGTGGGAAGCTTCCTCTTGAAAAGCCTTATCCATTTCACCTTTTGAATTTGTCATTAATGACGGAGTTTTTAAAATTTTAATTAGTTCTTTTTCAGCTAATACAGTTTGACCCAGGTTAAAGTGGATCCACGCAAGTCTGTACATAGCATAACCCTTACGAGGGTTTTCTTTGATATTTAGGCATGTCTCGAAATGTGTTTGGGCTTTATTTAAATCAGATTTTGCGTAAGCTAAATCACCTAATTGGATCTGAGCCAAAGCAAATGTCTTTCTATCATAAGAAGAAGGATTTCTTTCGATCTCTTGATAGATCTTAAGTGCTTGAGTTTCTTGACCCTGCAAAAGATTTAAGTGAGCCATCTGCATTAGAACAGAACCTTTTTCGTTCTTATCTAAAGTTGGCAAAATTCGCTCTAATAATACTAGGGACTTCTTGCGGTCAGAAGAAATTGCGGCCTTATGAATCTGATTGCCCTTACCTTCTTCGTCTAAGGAAAGTAAACGTGCACGTTCAGCATACAAGTCAGCCAAGCGATGAGCGATCGATGGTTGTGAAACCATAGCATCGCCAGTTTCCAAGCTCATGACGGATTCAAGTTTTTCAATTAAAGCCGTATGAGTACCCAGATCCAGTTTTTCGGCAACTGCACCTTGGGTGAAAGCTAAAATTAAAGTCGAAACAATCAGTGTTTTCATAAATCTTCCTGTTTATGTTCCCGGTAAAACCGCGAACACATATTTTTCGTACCCAGCTTGTCCACCGGCACGTAAAACGAGACCAATATTTTCGTAATCAGATTTTCGGTCAGCCTGAATAATTAAAGCCAAAGTTTCAGAGGTCTTTGCTTTAAGTAAAACGGCTGCGATATCGTCACGCGAAATTTTCTTGTCATTAACAACCAATTCGTTGTTTTCGATTTTTACTACCAGGCCATCAGCCATTGTGTCGCTGATCTTTGCTGACGGTAAAATCATGTTCTTACTAACTTCCAGGTTTTTTAATTGCCCGTTCATATTAGAAAGAAGAAAAATTACCAGAATACAAAAAGCATCAATTAAAGTAGTTAGGTTTAAAGAGAAAAATAAAGACTTCTCTTTTTTCCCGCCACCTTTAGCTTGAATGCGAGCCATCTCTTTGATGGGGCTGGCAATTTTCATTTTTTGTAAAATACTTGCTCTCATAAAATCCCCTGCTTCCTAAATTGGTGAAAGACCGATGTCGCGAATTCCAGCTTGCTTAGAAAGATCCATTAATCGAATTACTTGGTCATACTTAGTCGTTTTTGCCGGCAAGATATGAGTTGCCTCATATTTTTTAGTTCCTGCCGCTGCCAAAACTGCCTTTGCGGTATCAAAATCAATGTCTCCATTTTTCCTTGGAACAAATGAAGAAGTCGTTTTGCCTTTTGCGGGCTTATACATAACTGTCAGATTGTTATTTTCATCCACCGTCAACCAAACGCTAGAGATCGGTGTCGATTCAGCTTTTGATTGGCTACCGACTGCTTGCTTAGTTTCAAGCGATCGGATCTCTACCCAAACAACTGACATTAACAAAAAGCAGATACAGACTGATAGAACGTCGAATACTGGTAACAGATTTAATTCGACGTTTAGGTCCTTCTTATTTTTTGATCCTTGAGTCATACCCATGGCGTCCTACTTCCTTATTTAGCTTGTCGAGAAAGTTTGTCTTTCATTGGCTCGTAACTGAAAGTTAACCAGTTATAAACCATAAGAGACGTTTGATTTAGATCGTCAGATAATGCATTCGCGCGGTTTTGAAGAACGGCAAACATCACAAGTGCTGGGATCGCCATAATTAAACCGTAAGCAGTCGCATGCATCGCCATCGAGATACCATTTGAAAGCATCGTCGCTTTTTCAACCGGGTTACTGCTAGCAACCGCTTGAAAGGAATCGATCAAACCGATGATAGTTCCAAGTAATCCTGCAAGCGTACCGATGTTACCGATAGCAGCTAGGAATCCTGTGCGTTTTTCTAGAGCTGATCCTTCGCTAAGAAGAACTTCGTCCATCTTAGATTGGATCTCTTCGCTTCCACCGCGGTGATAAGCAGCCTGAGCTCCGGCTTGAATTGTTTTACCTAAAGCACTTCCATTTAATGAAAGCATCTGAGCTTTAGTTAAAACTTGATCAAGACGACCTTTTTTAATGTCATCTTCAAAAGCTTTTGCCGTTGCGCGATTATTAAGTGCGCGAACGATATATAGTGCGTACACGCGTTCAGCGATGATCGCGATAGACACTATTTGTCCTGCGAATATCACCCACATGACTCCGCCACCGTGATTGAATGCCTGAGTTACATTTGTAAAAAGTTCCATAATTTCCCCTTTTCTGCCTTTCTTGAAAGGTTGTTTCTATTTCCAGTACCAGAAGCAGCAAGGATGGCACCGCGAGCTTATTTTTCGCGTACTGGCCGCTGAATTTCACGCATCAGTGTCTTGAAAAAGTTTACATAGTAGATGTGCGCCGATTTGTTGCTCATGCTGACAATTGTGGGCCTAGCTAAAATCTGTACAGGTAAAAAGGTGATACCGTGAAACCCGCATCAGCGAAGGGTTTCAGAGGAGAAATTCACATTTGTGAATGAGATATACTCACGACAATGAGTATTTATTTAAAGAAATTTAAGGCGCGAATAACCAATGCCAGGGTTCAAAGATAATTCCACGATCATTATTCTGTGGATAACTAAGTGTAAAACCGAATCGTCCCGCGTTTTCTAATAGCCATGAATAGGAATCAGTATTGTGAAATTCACTTTCAGGAATTTCTTCTGCTTTATATATGTCGATCGCGCGCCCAGTGTGATGTTCGCTGTATCCAGGAATTGCTAAACTAGTAAGTACGTTTTCAATTGAACGGCCCTTTGCAATAAGCCCTTGGATTATTTTTTTCTGATAGATGTAAGATCTAAACCCAGAAGCGGGATTAATTAGAATATGATCTGCCGCTGCCGCAGACTTCATTTCTAGCCAAGCCTTTGCGGAGGCATTTGTCAGTGCGAAAGGCCGTCCTTGAATATCTAGGTCAACGACTTTTAAATCTTCGAAGTTTGCTTGCGGTGATAAGTTTAAGCGATTAGCAGATAGATGAGCCGGAGTAATACCTAACTCTAGATAAATATTTTTTAAGACTTCCGACTTTGTTTCCAAATTTTATTTCACTACATTTTTACGCATTGAAGTGCTGGACGCTCGTCCACTCGGGTATTGGCTACCCAATAGCATACAACTTGCTTTTCAGTATCGACGACTCTGATTAGTGTTCCGGCGCGCCCGCGACCCTCGGCCATAGTTTTAATTTCAACCCCTTCTGCTGCTGGCCCACGAATAGGTCCTTCAGTGGAAGCCTGATTTTTTGGAGCTGCTGCAAAGCTAGTAACTGAAACCATAAACAGGGCGATAAATAGAATAAAGTTTTTCATAAATTTCTCCATAGCTAATGGTTTCTTGTTAAGAAAAAGAAGGGAAGTCCAGAAGGACGGAATTTCAGGAAAAATAAGTCAGACTTGTAGCTGTCTGACGATATATCTGGAATTGGGAAGAAAGTTGGTGCGGACGGGAGGATTCGAACCTCCGACCACCTGATTCGTAGTCAGGTACTCTATCCAGCTGAGCTACGACCGCACATGGAAAGAACGCCTAATAAATGCCAAAACAGGTCAAAAATCAAGTTTTTAAGATATTAGAACCCCGCCAAAGGGTCTAAAAACTTGATCTCAGTGGGTGTCTATGGCAACTTTTCTTCTTACGTCAGTCCAAAGCCAGTTCGGAGAGGTGGGTGAGTGGCTTAAACCAAGCGTTTGCTAAACGCTCGTAGGCTCAAAAGGCCTACCGAGGGTTCAAATCCCTCTCTCTCCGCCAATCCGCTCTTCTCGTATTCTGTTCGTT
>JAZKJI010000106.1:14993-21283 GCA_040384405.1 Bdellovibrionota bacterium | reverse complement strand
ACTCACTAACTATCGCGGAAATATTTCTCCCCAGCTCTTCCGCGCTGGGGCCCCGTACACTTGAGCCGTACTATGTTCGTTGTTCACTCACCACGTTTGCGTGAAGTTATTTTCCCCCAACGCTGTCGCGCTGGGGCCCCGGTTGTTAAACCTGTATAGTCTTTGCTAAGGTAATTTTATGAGAATGGTATTGCGCTTAGTTTTAATCTTAATTCTTTTGGGAATTCTACTTTGGAAGTTTTGGGGTCATGAATATTTCGCCAATAAGCATTTGGAACGTGTTCGATCTTATCAAGTTTGCCAATCTGAATTAGATTGTGTTTTTACCCGGAAAACCTGTTGTGAGGTTTGTCCCAGCTTTCCTATTAATATCCGTTATGAAAGTAAATTCCGAGACACACCTGATTGCGATAATGTGAGATGTAATGCAATGGGATGCGCCACCTCAGATATCGTCAGGCCTAAATGTATAAACAATTTCTGTAGTTCCTAGTGACTAACTATTGGTGGGACACGAAAATTCTTCTCGCTTTTTAATATCCGTGGAATCGTTTTTGGGGCTGACGTATATTATCGCCGAATTGGAAATTAACCACTTTGGAGAATTACTATGAAGACAGTATTGTCTGTTCTTGTGTTGGGTCTTATTGGACAGGCGGCTTTAGCAAAACAAGTTTCTATTGATTGTCGACCACCGGTTGGGCTTGCTGGGAACGCTGCTACTATTAAAGGAAAATTGAATATCTCTAATGGCACTACTGATGATGGGTATCATGTTGCTAGCGGGAAACTCGCTATTCTAGTTGGTGGATCTACTGCTAAACCGGTTTACGTTAATAAAGCAGTTGCTATCCAAGGTGTGATTTTAATCGATAACGCTATTAACGCGGCTCCCGTTAAAGAAGGCCCCTTGACGATTGTATATTTAAATCCTACTCGTAAGGACTTAAGTTACGTTGAAGTTGATGGGCAAATGTATCCGTCGAATTGTGTTAAATAGTTTTAAATCTTGAAAGAGGAATTTATGAAATTAGTTACTGTCATTGCAACTTTGATTTTTGGTTTAAACGCATTTGCTACTGATACTTTTGAAAATCTTTATACCGTTGGTTGTGATGTTAAATTAATAGGTCTATCACAAGAGACTGCTGAAATTTCTAAAGTTTCTGAAGCTAAGCGTGCACCAGATGGTCCTTCGGTTTTATTCAATTTGGGTCAATACACTATGGCAGCTGGGGCTCAGTACTCTGGTTCGACTGCAGAAAATATGGGACCTCGATTAACAGCTATTGTTTTTAAAAATGGCGAAGGCCCAATTGTTGGCCAAGTTAATTTTTCTGGAGTAAACGGTTTCGAAAAAATTCAAGTTGGTGAGTCACGAAGTTTGTATAGCGCAAATTTTCTGGATTTAACTTACGAAGGTAAGTCTTATACTCGCGTTGACTACACTTGCACGATTACTCGTACTAAATAGTTTTTATCTAACTCAAAAATCTTTCTTAAAGGGCTGCTTTGTGGCCCTTTTTTTATTCGGCCTCATTCAAAAAAACTGATTAGATTCCTGCGGACTCGCTCTATATCCAATTGAGTAGAGTTGCGTTGTTCATTGGAAAAACACCAAGAAGTTTACATAAAATAAGCAATTAAAGCTCCAGCTGTTTATAGCCTAAATGGCCCATCCAGAGCGAGTTTTAAGCGATTTGACCAAATTCTACCTGGACCTTGGACTTGAATGGTGACCAAAACTTTTCCATTTTAAAAAATGCTAAACCAAGCCCCGACCTAGGCCGATTAGACCTATGTAGGGAGATATTTATGAAAAGGTACAGTCTAGCAATAGCGTTTATAGTTTTAATTTTTTCCTCTTGTGGACCGAACGTGGCGGTGACCGCGATGAACCCAGCTAAAGAAGGTGCAAGCGCTGTAAAACCACCTTTGGTCTGCCAACCTGGACAAGTGAAGGTCACCAGACCTTCCAGAGTATTGTTCATCGTGGACCAATCTGGATCTAACCTGAATGGGCCATTTGAAAACCCAGCCAAAGGTACTGATCCACAAAAGACATTCAGAACTACGGTTATGAATGACTTCGTTTCCACCAATAAAGACAAAGCTCACGTGAGTTGGGGTCTAACCGTTTTTAACGGTAGTTCAGCACAAAGCTTGGTGAGTGCTGATTCAAAGGAAGTTCCTTTTTCTAACGTTGCTGATTTTGGATCGGCTTTAGATCTATTTAAAGCGCGTAAGGATTCTGGAGATACTCCGTATAAAGCAGCCTTAAAGAAAGCCCTTCAGTACGTTGCGACTGATTTGATTTCTGCTCCTAAAAACACAGCTTATTTAATCGCTTTTATCACAGATGGATTCCCGACAGATTATTGCCCTGGATTTTCTAATAATTGCCCAGGACAAGTTGAAGAGCACCTAATCGATGCTGACGTTCGCAAAATTTCTAAATTAAATAAGAACGTTAAATTCAGCACGGTTTACTACGGCGAACCTAATGGTGAAGCGACTGCGCGCTTACAACGTATGGCTGACGCGGGTAATGGGCAATTCGTCGATTCGAATGTAAGTTCTAAAATTGACCTTAATGACATCATTGAAATCGAACAGGAAGTTTGCCAGTAAGTAACTAATCTTTCTCATCTATACCAGTGGCGGATTCCAAGTCCGTCACTGTTCATGCAAAAACTTCATCTTAGCTTAAGACTTTCACACCCCAACTAGACTGTAAAATAATAGACAATCAGAAATATATTTCCAAAACTCCCTCTCATTGCGACTTTACGAGTAGTACGCACTGAATTTCCGTGCGACGGTTTTCGGCACGAGCCTTGGATAGATAAAGCTTCGGGTGGAGGAAACATGCTCGATAAAACGTCTATCTTTAAATTGAATCAGTTATGCCGCAGCCATGGGTGGGAAGTGATCTTTAATCCGTTGAGTATCGTGGGGAACTCAAGCGGAAACGAAGAAGTAGAGTTAACACATGAAGGTCATCTTCTGGGTAAAGCTCGTCTTCAAAATTTAGATCCTTCAAAAAAGGCTGAACTTGGCACCGTTAAAGAAATCGTCGAGCTGTATTTACAGCCAAAACTTTATCGCCAGTATTTAGAGGCGCAAGAGGGGGCAGCAATTCATCAAATCGCAGAAGCTAGAAATTTTCGTTTAGCTGATTTGGATATGGATGCTGACGGGGAAAAAGCGCTTGAAGATAAAGTGATGAACCACGTTTTCATTATGATGAAAGGTTCTCACTACCCAGATAAAAAGTTTGCTGATGACGTTCACGAGCTTACTAAAAACTGGGCCTTTATCGAACAAGGTGGAATGTCGATTGATTCAGCTGAAGAGCTGATCAAAATGGGGCCGGTGACTTGGTATATTCCTGAACCAACGGCTAAAGATTTAGCTGTAGTGCAATCCTATTTGGATAGAAAAGCAGATATCAACGAGTGGGCAACTATCGTGATGGGGAAACCTGCTTTGGATATCCAAACTAATTTTTCTTTTCAACCCGTGGATCTGCGTTTATTTCCAGTACAACCTGGACTTCGCCGGGATGTAATCCGTCTTCTTTTGGGCGTGTCTTGATTTTTAAAATCCTCGGTGACAACATACGTTTATGTCACCAGTCACCGAGGACTTTCATTCTAAATTTCTAAATCGCGTACTACCTACGCCCGATTATAAAATCGTTCAACTAGCTGGTGATGCATCTTCCAGAAAATACTATCGCGTGATTGCGGACGGAACCTCATGGGTTCTGATGCGTTGGGAACCATTTGATCCAGACAACTATCCTTTTTTAAGTGTGTTAAATCATCTGGCGAAAAACAAAGTTCGAGTTCCCGAAGTTGTGGGAATGGATCCTAAAGAAGGCTTAGTTCTGCTCGAAGACTTAGGCGATTTAACTTTAGAGCGCAAATTTTGGGAAATGCAAAACCAAGAAAACGTTATTCCTTACTACAAGCAAACCTTAGATGAATTAGCAAAGATCCACCATCAGGCCACTGATGACAGATCTAAATGCACTGCCTTTACAGTGAGTTTTGATACCGAAAAACTTTTGTGGGAAATGAACTACGGCCGCGAGCATCTGTTAGAGGGTGTTTTAAAATTTCCTTTTTCATCTAAACAAAAAGACGAACTTCAAAAAGTGTTTATCAATATCTGTGAAACATTACATAACGAACCAAAAAGAATTGCCCACCGGGATTATCATTCTCGGAACGTGATGATTAAGTTTGATGAAGTTAGAATTATTGATTTTCAAGATGCGCGAATGGGCGCAATTCAATATGACCTGGTTAGTTTGCTTCGCGATTCCTATGTGAACATGAATGAAGACGTGGCCGATAAATTATTAAACTACTATATGGATGCCAGCCAATCTTACACTGGCAAAAAAATTGACCGTGATCATTTCTCGGAAATTTATGAACTTCAAACTATTCAGCGATGTTTTAAAGCGTGCGGAAGTTTTGCTAGCTTTTTAAATCAACGGGGCGACAAGCGGTATTTAAAATACATTCATCACACTTTGAAAAAAGTCGTGCGTAGTTTATCCCGATTTCCGCAGTATCAAAGTTTTACAGAAATCCTGATCGATTCAGGCTCTTTGGAAAAAAGTTACGAAAACTTATGACATTATTTATTTTCGCTGCAGGCGAAGGTACCAGGTTTCGCCCGCAAACAGAAATTTTGCCGAAACCTGCGATTCCATTTATGGGATCACCCATGATCAAGTGGGGAATTGAACATTTTAAAAATATTCCCATTAAAAAAATTGTCGTAAATACTTTCCATCTTCCACAACAAATCACTTCTTTATTTAAGGATCCGTATTTTAAACAATACGACGTTCAGTTCTCCCACGAAAAAGGAAAAATCCTGGGAAGTGGTGGGGGATTATTAAACGCTAAAGGTTTATTACCATCCGGAGAAGATTTCTTTGTTATTAATGGCGACGAGTTCTTTGTTCCCGAAGACCAATGGTTTTTAGAAAAAGCTTACAAGATTCATAAAGCAGGTAACCACTGTTTAACGATGATCACCACTGATCATCCGGAAGTAGGAAAAAAATTTGGTGGAGTGTGGTCAGACGTCGATGGAAACATCAAAGGTTTTGGAAAAACCCCTATGCCAGGAACTTTCGGTGAACACAATGTGGGGTTAATGATAGTTAACCCAAGATTTTTTAAGTATTTTGATAAAGTGGAACCCACCAATATTCTGTATGACCACGCGGTTCGAGCGATCGAAGCGGGCGAAAAGGTAAAATCAATTCCTATCGCCATGGATTGGTTTGAAACCGGTAATAAAGAAGACTTCCTGCAAGCCCACGAGTGGTGCTTTGAACAAATTGCTTTAGGGACGGATAAAGGTAAAAGAATTCTAGAATCAGTTCATAAACTGACTCCGACCTTGGGTTTTCATCGGTCGACCAAAGGATACTACTTATCAGAATTTATTATTGACGAGGCAAGTGTGCAGGTCGAAAACTTCGCCGTCATCGGTGAAGGAAGTTTTTTAAGTAATCCGTGTCACATAAAAAGAAGTGTTGTTGCCAACAACTTAGAGATTTTTGATTCAACGATTATTGATAACGTGAAAGTCGAATAAACTTAGTAAAACATGTCCTGCTTATCTTTTAACTTATAACGTCTGGTCATCATGTTGAAAATGTTGTCTTGAGCAACACCAATTTGCTCGCCGTTATAATTTTTAGATAATCCCGCAAATGGGGAACTGGCAGGATCACGAGTGCCTGCACCCGCGCCCGGAAGAACAGCTCCGATTCCTTCTTCACCGGAACCTGCGCCGCTTGCTCCGCTGCCGCCGCCACCTTCGCTAAATCCCGTGGCTGCAGTGTATGCTCCGAATCTGCGCTCTGCTTCTTTTGATTCTTTATCTGCTTTTGCCATTGCTGCATCGGCGATATTTTTTGGAATGCCGTTACTGACCATTCCTGCTGATGAGCCCATACCTTTTGTGTCGTATTTTTTTCCGTCGGGCCCGGTTAGGATTCCATCTTTTGCTAATTTAAAACCATCAAGTCCGCCTGCTCCGGTTAATTTTGCCATGTTGGATTTAAATGCGTTCATGTCGTAATTTTTTGCTAACTGTTTATTGATCTCTTCTTCTGTAATTGGAATATCATCGGTTGCGTAACCAAAGCCGTCAGTGTTTGTTGCCGTTTGGCCAGCGATTTGACCTGATGACGTATTTGATTTTTTTTGCATTCCCGCGACAACTGATACTGCAATTGCTGCGGCAGCCTTCGC
>JAZKJI010000106.1:7887-14871 GCA_040384405.1 Bdellovibrionota bacterium | reverse complement strand
AACAAATATTTCCATAAAATGCTGCAACACCCATCATTACCACTTGAACCGCGCCCGCCACCACGGCCCCTGCTTGATTATTTGATTTTGCTGAATCTGCTGATTGTTTTACGCTTGGAGCTTTATATGTTTGAAGAGTTTGGGTTCCGGCTGTTGTATTTGCTGAACCAACTGCTCCGGTTACATCACCCTTAGTACCAGTACCGGCGGTTGTTGCTTCTTCTTGCGAAAGTGTTTGATTAAAATTTGGATCGGCTGCTGCGCTGGTTGCTGCTGTTGTCGCAGGATCTGGCGCCGGTTGCGTTGTAGTTTGCGCAAACGAAATTACCGGGATCAAAAGTAAAACTAAAATTTTTCGTAACATGCGAGAACCCCTTAATTAGGTAACAATGAATTTCTTGTTTCCCCGTAAGTTCGCTTAACTTTTTCAAAATTACTTAATCCACCACCACCAGTAACTTGTGAACCAACTGGAATAGTTAATTGGCCAGATGGATTTCGAAGTGGATCTTTTTGACCGCCAGGCATGTACGCGCGCATTTCGTTTCCTGCACCGCCAGGGCGACCGCCGCCACCACCGCCGCCTCCAAAGCCACCTAATATATTAGTGTTAAATCCGCTTCCTTCTTTTCCGCCGGCAGCTGGTTTTCCACCTAAAGCTCCGCCACCACCGCCACCTAACATTGCGCCACCACCACCACCGCCGGGTCCACCACCACCATTTGAATTTTTCTTTTCAATGGCTGCAAGGTCTTCACCTTCAGGTAGCAAATCACCAATGTCGTTACTTGGGCTTCCACCGAAGTCTCCGATGTTTGGATCACTTCCTGAAAGTGCAGATGTACTGCCAGCTTTTGATAAAGCTCCGCAATTTGGTAGCCGAGGATTTCTTAAACAAATACATTTTATATTTTGTGCGTTTGCTGGGAGTTCACAGTTTATATCTAAGTTTACTATGTCAGGGCCAGTAAGAGTTGGATCACCGGCGGTATCTTTTTCACATTTATTTGATTGAAACATTGATAATAGTGTCGTTCCGAGAGAAAGGCCTGCCAGGGTTAGCCCCACTTGGTAGCCTTTGCACTTCATTTGATAATAGAAGGGAGAATTATTCTCAGGGACGGTAGTAGCCTCTAAGAGAAGTGCAGATTCGCTGACGCAATTTATTTTATCAGCCTGAGCCGTCCTCAAATTGTTTTGCAAAATTTTAATTTGAGCGCCACAGGTACGGTCACATTGCATTTTTTTAAAATTACATTGCTGTGTGTAGGCCACTAAACCGGCTTGGCCTAGAGCCATAGCCTTCCCCAAAACCCCACAAATTTCATTTACTCCAGACATTTGTGCAATTGCTTGGGTGGCTGCTGCAACACCTTGATTTATACCTTGGATTTCATTGCTCGCCCCATGATCACAAACTTCATGAGTTTTACTCTGCGCTGTACCGCACTCTTTTTTTGCCGTTTCAATTAATGTTGATGCATTGACTGCACATTGAGTTGCAGTTGAAGTGGCACCGCCTCCACTTGTAGCTGCATCTGCTGGTGGTGTAGGAGCTGATGCTCCTCCCCCAGATGTAGCACTAGTATCTGGCGCAGCAGCCGGTGGAGTAGGAGCAGTTCTTGGAGTCACACCATTTTTTGCATCTTGTTCGGCTTTCCACGTATTTAATCTTTGGTCACCGATCTTCTGGGCGCAACCTGCTTGCTGGCCGATACACTGGGATAAATTTGATTCCCCAGTGGCACCAACACCAAATGCCTGCTCTGAAATTTGAGAATAGAAAAACATCGCCACTAAAAGTATGCGTGCGCCGCTAAATAAAAATTTAGTTGAATTCCCCATACATATATTCTCGGCGAAGGCCTAGGGGAACTGAAGTAATACTTATGATCTGTCTCACAGTGAAACTGTCGACAAACTTATAGACAGTTTAAAACAGCAAAATACTCGACTTGTCTAAAGTCTGGGCTTTTCCTTCTGAAATCCCTCAACTCAAGCCTTGGGATACCGATAAGAGATACTGAGGAGGAACTACAATGTTTAAATCTGCAAAAAAGTTTTCTACGAAGATGTTAAAGAGTCAGGCCGGTCAGGGGTTATTGGAATATATGCTTCTGGTTGTTGTCGTGGTTGCTATTGGAGTAATATTTAAAGGCAAAATCACTTCTGCTTTTAATACTCAAATGGAAAGCTTCCAAGGCAAAATCGAAGAATTTAACGCTCAATAATTTATGACGGTTGAATATCTTCTTCTTCTTATTACGGTATTCGGTATTGGGATGCGCTTTTTTACAAGCGCCCCAATGGATGCATTTCGTGAATCAGGTCCAAAACTTGGTGCGCGTATAGAAAAAAATATTCAAACCGGCGGCGAGTTTAAAGAAAATGGTCAAGTCAATCAATGGACCGAGGGCCGATGAAAAAATCAATCGTCAATAATCAACGAGGACAGTTCTTAATCGAATCACTTCTCATCATGCTTATTGCGATTGGAGTTTTATCTTACGCCGTAAAAATTGTTAGAGATAAAAAATTGGTTGCGACGCTTGTATCTGGACCGTGGACAAAAACCGCGGGAATGGCTGAAAGCGGACACTGGTCAAATCCAGCTACCGCACGAACCAAACATCCAAATACCGGGGATCGCGGACGTCTACTTAATCCGGGAAATTAAATTAAAGGTGAAATGAAAAACGAAATGAAAGTAACTCAGTCTAACAACTTCCATAAGTCCTTAATCAAGGGCCAGGGCGGTTTTTTGGCTGTCGACTTTTTATTTTCAATGATCATTGCTGCTTTGGTTTCCATGATGCTTTTTGCGATGGCTTCAACTTACACAGTTATTGAAATCGCTCAGTACATTGCCTTTTCATCTGCCCGTGCACATGCATCGGCTCATATAAATTATCAAGAACAACAAAAATTAGCACGAGCTCAGTTCGCAAAATTGACTGCAGACCCTGTGTTAGGACCATTATTCAGAAATGGATGGTTTGAACTTACACTTGAAGACGTGCGAAGTGGAAAAAGTGCTGATCAAAATGATTTCGAAGCCGATTATCCGAAATCAACCGGTGCCCCGATTCCTCAAGTAGGGGTGCGCTTACAACTAAATGCAAAATTACTTAAAATGCGACTAGGTCCTTTGGGATCAAGTGACGACGGAAACGGAAATGGTTTTACGACCAAAATTACCGGCTTTCTTATTCGCGAACCAACATGGGAAGAGTGTTGGGATCAAATGAAGTTAGACCCACGCTATGAATCCATTCTTCGATTGGATAGCCGCTATGGTGGAATCGCAGGCCCCGGCAAAGCCCGAGGCTATTTAGCTATGGAGGATAACGGATGTTAACCTTCAAACGATTAAAAAATCAAAACGGAATGGCCGTTCTCGAAATGATTCCAATCATTATCGTGGTGGTTATTTTATTAAATTTTAGCATTGGTTTCTTTGGTGTCATGCATACGGGGATTTTAAACAGTATCGCTGCCAGAAACTATTTATTCGAGAACTTACGTAATCGAAGTGATTTAACTTATCACATTCGTACTTCACCAAAAATTAATTACAGAAATAATAAAAACAGATACAGCGGAATAGTTTCTGATAAACAGCAACTTACTGAAATTGGATTTATCGCAACGGCCAGACCAATTGCTTTCGTCAGTGGTTTTGGTGGGACCGATCAAAATGGTGTAGACTTATCTAAAGTCGGCGCCTCCAACGGAGCTGAAGTAACAACACACAGAACTAGAATTCCAGCATCTGCATTTGCCCAAGGGGACCGTAAAGATGCAGGTCTTGATGTAGGTTCAGTATGGATAAAAACTATGTACGGCATTTGTTTAGATTCAACGTGCGGTGATTAGGAGAATTTATGGGATCGACCGAGACAAGAAATTTATGGCTTTCGATCGGATGCGGTTTAATCGCTGTCTTCCTAATCTATAGTTATTCGCAAGAAAAGAAGGCCGAGTACGATAAGTTATACGGCTCTAAGAAAACTATCGTGGTTGCTAAAGAAGACGTTCCAGAAATGTCTACCGTTTACGACACAATGTTAGAAACCAAAGAAGTTCCGACTGAATATATCGTTCCTGATTCAATTACGGTTCCTGAAGAAATCGTTGGTAACGTTGCAGCTGTTCCATTGAAGAAAGGCCAAGTGATTTTAAAGAACATGTTACTTACTCCTGGGCCAGATACAGGAATTTCATTGCAAGTTGCTCCAAGTAAACGGGCCGTAACAATTCCGGTTGATGAAGTTCGCGGAGTTGCAAAGCTTGTCAGACCAGGTGACCGAGTGGATATCACCGCTGCGATTGATACCGGAAAAGGTATTACTCAACGCCGTGAAGTCAGCGTGATCATGCAAGACGTAGTTGTGCTTGCAACGGGTGTCTCAGTAATGAACAACATTCCACGTCTAATGGAAATGGATGCTTCTGGGAAAAACATCACACAAACCTCTCTCACTGGTGACTCTCGATATAATACAATAACCGTTGAGGCTTCGCCCAAGGAAGCTCAGGATTTGATTTTTATTTTATCCACGTCGCCGGGGAACTTATTTTTTACTTTAAGAAACCCGAACGACCGGACAATCAATCCGCGACTTCCAGCCTCATCTGCGGAATCTGTTTTAGGGAAACCTGTGTTTGATGCTTCAACGGCTCCGCCTTCATTGGGTGGATTACCGCAAGCACCGGCACAACCGCCTCCGCAGTTACGACCAGGCACTCCAGCTCCGGCAGGACCATCGGGGACTCGTCCTCGAAACGCAGGAAATGGTTTTAGAACTCTGTAAGTTAAGGGGAATGGTATATGGGGATGAGAATATTTCTTTCGGTTATCATTTCGATATCAATGCACTCCTTTGCCGTTGCAAAAACCGGCGATGCCAGAAAACCCGCTCAAGCTAAAGAAGACCCAAGCGATAAAGTCGAAGCACCAGTCCCACAAGCTGACGTCGGATTAGTTCCCGTTGAAGGAGCTGAATACGAAGTTCAATTCGAAGATTTAAAAGCATTTCGAAAAAGCCAGTTCGTTAACCTTACATTAGGTATCGAGCAGGATTTAAAATTACCTACATTACCTGACAACATAGAATTTAAAGGGGATTTCCGTAAAATCACAAATGCAGCCATTTCAAAAGAAATGAATATTTTAAAATTCATTCCTAAGGCCGAAGGTTTTGCGACATTAACCATTCATGATAAATCAAATGGTAAGATTGTTGCCGAATACCGCATTGACGTTAAGAAAAGTAAACTAGATAAGATCGTTAAAGAAGTTCAAGCACTACTAGGCGATATTGAAGGTATTAACATTAAAATTGTGAATAATCGTGTGGTTATCGACGGACAAATTCTTTTACCAAAAGATATGAGCCGTATTTATAACGTTGCTAACCAATTTGGTGATCAAGTTTCATCATTAGTAACTCTAAGCCCGTTAGCCCAAAAGAAAATTGCAGAATTTATCGCTCGTGACATCAACAATCCAGAAGTTGAAGTTCGCGCGGTTAACGATAAATTTATCTTGCAAGGATTCGTTGCTTCCGCTGATGAACGGGACCGTGCGGAAATTATCGCTAAGACCTATGTTCCAGATATCATTGTTGAAGCGGCCGAAGAAAAAGGCGTAATTAAAAGAAGAAAGCCTGCAAACGATGGGGTTATCAATTTACTTCAAATTAAAGAGGGCGCACCAGCTCCGCCAAAGAAAATGGTTCAGTTAGTAATTCACTTCGTTGAATTGAAAAAAGATTACTCTAAGAATTTTAAATTCCAATTTACTCCAGAGATCGCTGACGGAACGCAATTCACATTTTCAAGTGGTGGATCAGGCGGCGGTGGAGTAGTCAGCGCAATTACTGGTACCATCAGCAATTTCTTACCAAAATTAAATTGGGCGAAGAGCCATGGGTACGCAAGAATTTTAGAAAGTACTTCGCTAATCGTTGAAGACAGTAAAAAAGGTGAAATCAAACAAGTTACTAAGCAACCTTATACGACGATTAGTTCAGACGGAAAAACCGCAACGGCATTTGCCGAAGTGGGAATCGCTTCAAATATTACTCCGACAATTACTGAAGAACGTTCTGGGTCTGTAAAAATGGACATTCAGTTTTCTATCAGTGCGATGGTCGGCACGACTTCGGGCGGGCAGCCAATCGTTTCAGAAAACATGGTTAATACGGGCGTGACGGTGCGTGATCGTCAGAGCGCTGCAATTGGTGGATTAATTAAGAACTCCAGCTCTACGGGCTTTAATCGAACACCATCAAACGTTAGTAACCCATTAATCAGTTTGTTAGCTTCGAAAGAATTCCAACGGGACCAAAGTCAGTTTGTCGTGTTCATCACGCCAATCATCAAGACTTCGGCCAGCAGTGGGTCAGAGCAAATCAAAAAGAAATTCAAACTTCGGGACTAGTTAAAAGAAGCTAAAGTACCGATACGTCTCATTGGAGGACGTGGTGGCAATTAACCCGCAAACCCATTTAATTGGAATCCTGGGCGGAAAAGGTGGCGTCGGTAAATCCGTCGTTGCGGCTAACTTTGCGTTAGCATTGCAAACTGAATTACGTACTCAAGTACTTTTGATCGATGCAGACTCAAAAAGTGTTGGCGATCAAAACGTCATCTTAGGTTTAAAGCCAGTTAAGACTCTTAAAGAGTTAACAACGTTACCCCAATCAATTAACGCGCAAAATATCGGGACAATTTTAACTGCACACTCTTCAGGCCTAGCTTATATCGGTGCCGTACGTGGACCCGAAGAGCGGTTAGATGCAAACCCAGAGTTAGTGATAAAACAAATTGAAGTCTTAAGTAGATTTTTTAAATTTATCATCGTTGATTTGGGAAATGATTTAACTCCGCTTCAGCATGCGTTCTTACAAGAGGCAACTTCTTGTTTAATTGTCACTACGCCGGAAGTTTTAGTTGTGACCCAAACACAAAGGTTAATGA
>JAZKJI010000106.1:0-7877 GCA_040384405.1 Bdellovibrionota bacterium | reverse complement strand
CGAATTACTATCAGCAACATATCCACGTGATATGTTTCAACTGGTTGTAAATAAAGCATCGGCCCAAGGTTTAAATATTCCTACAATCTCTGGCCAATTACAGATGCCGCCACTTGCGGCGATTCCGCAAGATGATGTAACTTCTTATGCTGCCTTACAAAGATTTTCTCCATTTGTGATTTCAAATCCTAAAGCACCCATTAGTGCCGCGTACTTTGATATCGTCAGGAAATTAACCGGCGGAATATTACAAAGGCTAAAATCATTAAATAAGCCAAAGCCTGCAGCAGCACCATCTGCAACAACTGACATTTCAGCAAGTGCTAATCAAGGTCTTGATCCGATGACCATGTTGAAATTACGAGTTCACAGTGAATTGATCAGAACCGCTGATTTAAATAAATTAATGATTGAAGCGCGCGGTGATGAATCAAAGCAAGTCGAACTTCGAGATAAAACAAAAAAAGAAATTACTTTGATCGTAGATCGTGAAGGAACTGAACTTCCCCGCGATGAAAGATCAAAACTTATTAAAGATGTTTTGGAAGAATCCCTTGGTTTAGGACCACTAGAGGATTTATTAGCTGATCCCAATATTTCCGAGATCATGGTTAACGGAAACAGAAAAATTTTCGTCGAGCGCGGTGGAAAAGTTGAACTAAGTGGTGCTAAGTTTACTTCTAATGATCATTTAAGAAGAATTATCGAACGAATCGTTACTCCACTTGGCCGCCAAATTAATAGTTCGTCCCCTTATGTGGATGCTCGCTTAAAAGATGGAAGCCGGGTAAATGCGGTGATCGAGCCTTTGGCCATTGATGGACCCGCACTTACAATTCGTAAATTTAAAAAGGGCGGAGTTAATCCAGAAAAGTATATCGAGTACGGATCAATGACGTTGCCGATGATTCAGTTTTTAAGAATCTGCGTTGAAAATGGACTTAACATCGTCATCAGCGGTGGTACGGGTTCGGGTAAAACAACGTTATTGAATATGTTGTCATCATTTATTCCATCTAACGAGCGCGTAATTACGGTGGAAGATGCTGCCGAATTACAATTACAACAAGAGCACGTCGTCAGATTAGAAACGCGGCCTCCTTCGATGGAAGGAACAAACGCCGTTACAATCAGAGATCTAATTAAGAACGCCTTACGTATGAGACCAGACCGAATTGTGGTCGGAGAGTGCCGTGATGGCGCGGCTTTAGATATGTTGCAAGCGATGAACACAGGCCACGACGGATCAATGACAACAACTCACGCGAACAGCGCCAGAGAGTGTCTATCAAGACTTGAAACTTTATGTATGATGGCCGGAATGGATCTTCCGATTCGCGCCATTCGCGAACAAGTATCAAGTGCTGTAAACTTAATCGTTCAGGTATCTCGTCTTTCCGACGGAAGCCGCCGAGTACTTAGCATTACCGAGGTTGCGGGAATTCAAGGCGAAGTAATTACATTAGCTGAAATTTTTAGATTTAAAGAAACCGGTTCAGATAAAAACAGAAGAATTATTGGAGTATTCCAAGCTACGGGAACAGTTCCATCGTTTATCCAAAAATTGTCGGATAAAGGTGTTGTGATTCCGCGTGAAATATTCTCGGCAGAAGCTGCGAAACCAGCGGCTCCTACTGCAGCAACACCAGCACCGGTAAAGAAGATAGGGTAAGGATCAGATATGAAGTCTTTTCTTTTTAGTCAGTGGATTTTAATACCAGCAGTTGCACTTTGTGTATTTACTATCGTTTTTATTTGGGCTGATCCGGTTATCGAGTTCTTAAAAGAAAAGAGCTTAGGTAAAAAAGACGAAGTTATCAGATACATGAGAATCATGAACGTTGAAGTCGACGAAAAGCGAATCACGATTCTTATGTTGTTAATGAGTTTTGGATTAGGAATTGTATTCTTCTTTTTATTTTGGCCAAACGTAATTATCGGAGCACTTTTTGGAGCAGCGGTAACCGTTGCTGGCTGGGCATTACCATTAATTTTGGTAAAAGGTATTTACGAAAAGCGTTGCACGAAATTTACTGATCAAATGGTTGATGGTTTAACGATTATGGCAAACGGAATTAAATCCGGAACAAATCCTGCTCAGTCTATGGAGCGAGTTATTGAGATTATGGGAAATCCAATCTCCCAAGAATTCAGACAAGTTCTAAATGCTACACAGTTAGGTCAAAGTTTTGAAGATGCATTAACTGATTTAGGGGTTCGTATCCCGCGTCCCGATGTTCAGATGTTTGTGACATCCATTAATATCTTAAAAGAGACCGGCGGAAACATGGCCGAAACTTTCGAGACCATCGTCCAAGTCGTTCGCGAACGCCAAAAGGTCGAGAAAAAAATTGAAGCAATGACCGCACAAGGGATGATGCAAGGACTAATTGTTACAATGATCCCTTTTCTTTTAGCCGGCATATTCTTCGTAGTTGATCCTGGTTTCATCAAGCCAATGTTCACTACGACCATCGGCCTGGTTCTGTGTTTTGTCATACTAGCCCTCCAAATTATCGGTGGAATAGTCATCCGCAAGATGGTTACAATCAAGGTGTAGATCACATTTGATTTTAACTAACGATCTGTACGCTTAGATCGTGCCGCTTGAGGTGATAATGAGAACTTTTGCCGTTGCTATATTAGCAACATTTTTATCTGTAAATGCATTTGCAATTGTAGATATGAAAAATGCCAATTATTCCAATACATGGATCGACATGGAAGTACCGGGCACAGGATACGATTTAAAAATCGTCCGTACCTACAATAGCCGTTCACTTTTTAACGGAATGTTTGGATTTGGATGGTGTTCTGATTTCGAAACTAAACTAGAAATTACCGGTGACGGATTTTTAAAGCTTCGCGAGTGCGGCGCCGGGCAAGAAGTTGTCTATGCTCCTCAGGAAATTAAGACTGAAGACGTCCAAGCTAAAATTAAAGTGCTTGTAGAGAAAATTAAAAAAGATTCTAAAGGTAAATTTACCGACGACTATTTTAAAAAGCTATCACAAGAAGTGTTTCGTGATGATGACCGCAGAAATTCTTTGTTCCGTAAATATGGTATTTCAACGCCAGTTAAAGAAGGCATGAAATACATGGCAAACGGTAAAGAAGTAGAGCATATCATTTACGCTAAAAACATTTTTACCCGTCAATTTACGGATGGAAGTTATCAACGGTTTTCTCCTGAAGGAAAACTAACTCACCATTACGACCGTAACGGAAATTTCCTGAAATTCGAGTACGATAAGGACTTAATTACTCAAATTACAGATAACAATGCTCGCAGACTTTCTTTTAAATATTTCCCGAACAGAAAAGTAAAAGAGATCGTAGGTCCTAACAGTTTGAAAGCAGAATATAAGTTTGCTAACTTAGATGATCTTTCTTGGGCAAAGAACGCGCAAAAGAACGAATTCGCATATGACTATGATGAACTACATAATCTGACGAAAGCCGTTTGGCCGGACAAAACAGCTATTAACATCAAGTACGATACTAAGCGTGATTGGGTTACAAATTTTACCGACCGGGATAAGTGTGTGGAAAACTACACTTACGAGTTATCCAAGGACGATCCAAAAAATCACTACTCCTCGACGGTCAAAAAAACTTGTGGAAAAGAAGTGGTTGCGGAAAACAAATACGAATTCTGGTACAAACAAAAAGCCGATGGAAATCCATTCTTAGCCAGAGTTATTACAAACGTTGGTACCGATTCAACCGACATCTCTTACCACGAAGTTTTCGGGAAACCGATTTCTATCACTAAGAATAAAGAAAAAACAGTTTACGAATATTACAGTGATGGACAGGTTAAACTTAAAGCATCTCCACTAAATAAGATGTCGTACACTTATCATCCAACGGTGAAAAAAGTCAGCGAAGTAAAGACCGATTTATTTGATGCCCAAGGAAAAAAACAGGGGTCACGTACCACGAAATTTGATTACGACGGAAAAGGAAATTTAATTTTTGCTCAGAATAATGATGGGCAAAAAATTACGATGACCTACGATCCAAAGGGACGTATTTCAACAATTACTGACCAGGCTAAAAAAGTTGTTAGCATTCAGTACGAAGAAAGACTGGGTAAACCAGCAGTTGTTAGCCGCCCAGGATTAGGAACAATTAAAGTATCTTACAAACCAAATGGCGATATTTTAAAAGTAGACAGTAAAGAAGGTCCTTCGGTAGCGGTTCAAGTCGCTTCGACATTTAATAATTTATTAGATATTATCGCGCCTGCCACGGCAGAGCTTTATTTATAAGGAGTAAGCATGGCTTACATGATGACGTTAATTTTATCGGTTTTAGTAGTATTCACATTTGTTAGCAGTGCAAATGCGCAATATGCAAAGGACTATAGCAATCAAGTAATGGATGACCACACACATAGTTCTAAGAGCAGAACTACTGGAAATCCATCTGCTACCGGCGTTAATTGCTTCACAGGCAACTGCGGAAAAAATAACTCCGGAGTGCAGCTGGGCGATAATACCAATCAAGATGCAGCCGGCGGTCAAGTTGATGAAAATGGCGTACTAATCGGTCAGTAATCTAAACAGATTCCAAAATGGCGGTGACACCCATACCGCCCGCAGTACAAATCGAAATAAGTCCGCGACCTGATTTCTGAGAAAGCATCTTTGCTAATCCCGCAGTAATTCTTGATCCCGTCGCAGCGAATGGATGGCCCACTGCCACACTCCCGCCTTTGACATTCATCTTACTTAAATCAATTGAACCCATTACGTCCGCGCGTTTTAAAACTTTCTGGCAATAATCTTTTGATTCCCAAGCTTTTAATGTGCACGCAACCTGTCCAGCAAATGCTTCGTGAATTTCATAGAAATCAAAATCCTGAAGTTTCATATTATTTCGTTTAAGCATTTCGCTGACCGCAATTGTCGGAGCCATTAAAAGTCCCGCACCGTGAACAAAATCAACCGAGTTAACTTGGAAATCCACAAATCGCGCTAAGGGCTTAAGACCTTTGCGATCACCAAACTCTTTACTTCCAATCAAGGTAACTGCCGCACCGTCAGTAAGTGGCGAACTATTTCCCGCGGTTAATGTGCCTTTGCCACCAAAATCAAATGCAGGTTTTAACTTCGCAAGTTTTTCTAATGTTGTATCACCACGAACACTTGTATCTTGCTTAACTCCGTTAAATTCAAAAACCAAATCATCAAGAAATCCTTCTTTCATCGCCGCAGCTGCATTCATATGGCTGCGATAGGCGATTTCATCTTGTTCACGTTGGCTAATTCCCCACTCTTGAACCATTTTTTCACAGTGTTGTCCCATCGACATTCCAGTTCTTGGTTCCATCACACCAGGGAACTGAGGTTTAACGTCGGCCAAAGTAAACTTAAAAAATCCACCCACTTTTTGTCCAAAAGATTTAGCACCGCGAAGGCCCAGCATTTTTTGTCCAAAAGACTTTGGAAAGACAACTGGAAGATCACTGTTGGTATCACTTCCACCACCAATTCCAGATTCAATTTGGCCTAACGAAATTTTCATCGCTAGATGCCAAAGGGTTTCTAACCCGGTTCCGCAGGCACGCTGAACATTGTAAGCGGAAGTTTCAGGATGAAGATCAGTTCCAAGAACTGCCTCACGAGTCATATTCCAATCGATCGTATGCCCAATCACTGATCCCATCGCCACATCACCGATGAGTTCACCCTTTAAACCGAACTTAGTTGATAAGTGTTGGATACTTGCGGTTGCCAGTTGTTGGTTGGAAATTCCCATATATTTGGTGAATGAACGGACGAAAGGAGTTCGTTGGCCACCGTATATATAGACGTCTTTAGTTGTTTTGTTCTTCATGGTTGATTCCTCCGGATGTGGATCATGTATCTGAAAAAGTTAGGCCCAAAGGCAGTCGATGTCAAAAAGTTCAACATCACATAAGCCACGGAAACATCCTTAATTTTCCCCAAGGATCAAAAGCCTTGCTCGTATTTTTGCAAAAGACTGTTCGGCTTCTCGAATTAGGAGGATTAATGCGATCCAGTTATAAAAGTGCAGTTATTCTATTGTCGTTAATTTGCAGTTCATTTGCATTTGCCCAAACGGCAAGCGTAACAATGGATCAAACTTTTTCAAATTTAACGACTAATAAGCCTCTTGAAATCGGAGTTAATAATGCACTCGCTAGTCACCTGACTATCGCGGCAAAAGCTTCCCAATTTCAAATTCAGTCGTTAGAAATCGCAACCGACAACGGTGAAGTAACCTATTTAACTGACTTATTGACCGATCCTGTTAATCAAAAAAGTTTTGGAAAAGGTTTTATCGATAAAACCGGAGTAGCAAATATTCCAAGCAAAATTGTATTAAGCCTTGGTGGAACTTTAAGAGTTACAGGAATCAGATTAGCATTAGCCCGGCAAAAAACAGGAATAGTTGGCGAAGTTCAAGTATCCTTATCGAACCTGATTGTTTCCTCAACAGTTGTTAATCCAATCATTATCAATACACCAGGTTCAAGTAATGGTGGTATCAGACCCGCTCAACCAATTGGTGGCGGATCAAACAATTTTCCACCTCCGCCATTGCCGCCAGGAAACGGAAACTCTCCTAACATTCCACCACCACCATTGCCTCCAGTGAAACCAAATATTCCGCCCCCGCCACTTCCACCGATTCCGCAACAACCGGTAGCAATGTGTAATGGACCAGAGTTACTTTCTTTGGTTTCAAATACGCGTGCGCAAGTTGAATCATGTGCGATGGACGTAGGACAAAAAAGACAAACTCTTTCTCAAGCAGTTGGTATTCAACAAACTTTGATCGGTCAAAAATCAAGATCGAACAAGTTAATGTCGGAATACAATTCTTGCCTGGCCCAGGTTTCAAATTCTAATCAACAACTAGCAAGTGTTAATAGCGCGATTGAATCAGAGAGATCCCGAATCGGTACTATCGATATGAATATCTCAAACATCTCTTCATTAGTAAGTAATATCCAAAATTACTCTGGTGTTTGGTCATGTTGGATTCAAGATCGTAACGGAAATCGCTATCAATCTACCGAGCGCGGAGCGCCTGGAACTATCATGGCGAAAATTGCAAAAAATTTCTGTAAAGACAGTTGCGGAAAAAGAAGTAAGGATAAATTTCGTATTGATAAAGCAAAAGGCTTTTCTTGGTCATGTGATCCTGCTCAGCCAAGTCAGATAAATCCAATCGCTTTACCACAACCTGCGCCGACTCCGGCAGAACCAACATGGGTTACTCCTGAACCACAAGTTCAACCGACACAACCTACTTGGGTAACTCCCGAGCCAGCACAACCAACACCTGCACCACGACCTACTCCTCAACCAGTGGTAGTACCTCCGCAAAGTAATGATGGTTTTGATGGTCTTTGCTATTTAACAAACTATAAAGATATTCGCGACAACTGGGGCGCACGACCAATCGAGCACTGGATTTCTAACGGAAGAGCCGAAGGCCGTAACCCAGGTTGTGATTTCGTTGTTGATCCGGCAACTGCACCAGATCCAAATGTTTTCCACGAGCAGTGTTACTTAGAAAGATATCCGGATATAAGAGCTGGCTGGAAAGGCCCTGCAATTCAACATTATATCAAAGCTGGACAAAGAGAAGGACGCATCCCTGGATGCAGTAAGAGGTAATTATGATTAAACAAATATTAGTTCTATCAATTTTGGCCGTCGTAAGTTTTAAAGCATCAGCGCAAAATGCTCAGCAATGTAATGCGATGTCGACTGATTTATCAAACGCTCGCGCTGGGTTTACCCAGTGTGAAGCTGATCACAATGCGGTTAATTCGCAAGTGCAGGCAGCACTTTCTGATAATCAAAGATTGCAAGCTGAAGTAAATCAAATCGCGG
>JAZKJI010000105.1:0-4715 GCA_040384405.1 Bdellovibrionota bacterium | reverse complement strand
AATGTGATTTCAACTAATTAACATTGCAAGACCGGCGACATGCGTACTTGTCCTCAAATCGAGGAAACCCTTTTCAGATTGTTCGTGTTGATGACGAATTTCACTTATACAATAAAAAATACGGCCTAACCGTGTGATATTAGAGAGGGTTCCGGAACTCTGTCGATATCGCGAACGATTTAGGAGGTTAGACGATTTTTCGCGAAATTATTTTCGAATTTTCGCACCAACTCGATACGAAATAACTCGACCGCGCTTACTTTTAAATAGCGTTAACGGCCACCGAGTGCTACCTTCTATTTATCAACAGATTGCATTCCAGTAATGCAGCCATTTAAAAGTTCTGAAAAATTAGTTTAATCCTGAACGAAATCCCGAACCGAAAATTGAAATCAAAAGAAGAAAATCATTAAACATTACATCCATAAAAGTACACTAGCAAAACTGCTTTGCAGCCGCCTATTTATTTTCGTTTTAGCTCAAGCCATCGCAATTTACATTTAAAGCGAACGGTCGAACAGAGTTTATATCTCGGCAGGAATGGGTTTTAATAAATCCGTTTCTATTTTTAAAGTTTCGTTCCAAAAATCAGCCACATCTTTAAGAATTTGTTGGGAAACTAATTCCCGGGCGCTGGTTTCAAACCAGTCTTGGGGCATTGACTTGGAATAACTGCTTTGCACGAATCTATCGTCCATTAAAACAATTATTCCCCGGTCTGTTTCTGATCTGATCACTCTGCCTGCCGCTTGTACGGCCTTGGCCATCGCGGGATAAGTATAGGCATAATCAAAGCCCGCGGCGTAATTTTCCTGGTAGTATTCTCGCATTTGTTCGCGTTCCAAATCAAAATTTGGTAACGGTGGTCCGACGACGAAAGCCCCTATAACCATATCTCCGGGATAATCCACACCTTCAGAAAATACTCCACCTTGGACGGCAAATACGATGTGGGCGAGGTCTTTTTGTGAAAGTGCCTGAAGTACTTCATCAATACTGTCCCTTCGCATATAGCGCTCTTGCCGTAAAACAATTGTATCTTTAGGCGCGCGAAATTCATTTAAGACTTTTTCCATAAAATCAAAGCTCGGGAAGAAAGCAAAATAATTACCCTTTTTTAAAGCACTGATTTTTTCAATGGCATCAGCGATCTTCGGATAATTTTGTTGGCGCTGGGAAAATTTAGAAGAAATTTGCGGAATGATTAAAAGCTTCCGGTTATTTTTTGGAAACGGAGAAACAAATTCGGCAGTTTTTAAGTCCGTCGAAGTCAGGCCCGAAAGCTGGCTGTAATAATCAAAGGGCTTAAGCGTTGCCGAAAATCCCACTACTTGTTCATAGGAATCATAACTTTGTTGCAACATTGCCGAAGCATCACAACACGTAATTCTAACCGAAGCCGGGTTTGGGCTAAAAGTAGTAAAAAACTCATCTCGAGTAACGTGTTCTAAAGCAGACGTAAATTCCGACCAATAAAATGATAAGCGTAATACAACATCCTTAGGCGCAATGTCGACATCAGACTTTAAATAGGTTGATACAAACATTCGCAAGTTTTCGTCTTGAACTAAAAAGTGCGAAGTGGGCGGTTTGATTAAGCAAGGCTTATCACAGTTTTTCGGAGCGCAATTTTTAACGACGTCAATACAGCCGTCCAATAATATTTCGGCATCGTCGCGAAATCTGATTGGCAAGGCCCTGATTTCATCGCGCATTTTTTCCAACGCAAAAACCGATAAAGAGGGTGAATAATAATCCATCGCACGGGAAGGTAAATTATGGGCCTCATCAATTACCAGATTTGGTTTACCTTCTTGATCAAGGGCCATACCTGACAGTCTGCCAAGGACTGATCTAGGAGCAAAAACATAATTGTAATCGCAAATCACTGCGTCTGCCTCTTGAACGGCATCAACTTGAATTTCAAAAGGGCAGACTTGAAATTCTTCGGCAATTTTTTTAAAAACCTTGGCCGTCAGACTTTTCTTTTTGCTTAACTGCTCCATTACTTTATGTTCTGCGACCTTGGTATAGTGATCCTTTGCATACTCGCAAAATTCCGGATTGCAGATGGGCTCGTTTTTAAAACACATCTTACTTTTCGCGGTCAAGGTCATGGCTTTAATCGGGGCACCAGTTCCTTGCATGCGATCAATCGCATCTTCGGCCACACCGTGCTGGCTGTTCTTTGGCGTCACGTATACGACACGTTGACCGCGCGCCAGGGCTTCCTTCAACGTCGGGTACAAAACTCCGATAGTTTTTCCAAGACCCGTGGGTGCTTGAATCAACATCCGCCGGTTCTCTTTCATACCTTCTTCAATTGTTGCAATCAATTCAAGTTGGCTAGAGCGGGGATTGGCAAACGGGAACTGAAAAACACCTGCGGCTTTTTTTCGACGTTTGGCCCGTTTCTCTGCACGCTTTGCTTCTTCAACCAACTCATCTAAGCGCAAGTCTAACCAATTTTCGTAAAGTGAAATATTAAGGGGAACATTCCAATCGTGGGTATCGCCATTTCGGCTAGAGACCAAGTGTAAATTTAATTCCGGAATTTTATTCTTTTGTAACCAATGAAAATATCCGTAAGTTAATAGTTGTAAACAATATGGATGATCCGTCGGGGCTTCTTTAATGCGTTTTAAAAGTTCAAAAATATTAAAGCTCGATTTAATTTCTTCAATTTTAGGTTTATCAGTTTCCCAATAGCCATCCATTCGGCCGCCGACTTCGAAGGTAAAGCCGTCACGGTCAAAACATTGTTTGATGATTACTTCCGATTTATATTGAGGATCAGACTTTATCCTCTCGGCCTGAACTCGCTGATGGATTTCTAAACCGTCTTCTTGACCACGTGAAAAACCAGAGTAGGCCTCGATGCTGCCTTTCCGTGGGGCCGGTAATGCGAAATCAGTAACTGATAGGCTGATTTTTTTCGAAGCCATCAGAAAAACTCCAATTGCGCGGGTTCTTGAAAAATCAGGTCAGAATCAGGATAGGCTTTTAGTCCTAATTGTTTTAAATGTTTTACTAACGCCCCTTTTCCACGGTGCTGAACGTAAACTTTTTTCGCTTGGGATTCTTGAACGGTTCTAACTAAATCGTTCCAATCGGCGTGATCAGACATCACAAATCCGCGGGAATAACCGCGGTTTCCTTGGGCCATCCATCCCGAAGCAAATGCAGTTTCAAATTTATCACCCAAAACTTTTGCTTTAGGGGTTTTCAAAAAAGATTGGGGTACTAAAAACAATTCGCCTTTCATCTGTTGATGGTCCCGAACTTCGCTGATGCAAATTGTTTTTGCCAGCGGAATTCCTTGCGCCCGGTAACATTCCGTCAATGGTGTTACGGGGGTGTCGCAGTAGATTGGCCTTTGGGCGAAAGGATTCAATTCACCTAATACTCTTTGCGCTTTTCCTAAAGAGTAAGCAAATAAAACACTGTTGATTCCCCGCGAAGCATTTTCATTCCACCACTGAAAAATTTGTTCGCCCAAGTTAACATCTTTAGGCCACTGATAAGCGGGCGTACCGAAAGTTGCTTCCGTAATAAAGACATCACATTCCACAGTTTCAAAAGCGTGGCAGGTAGGGTCCGGCTCTCTTTTGTAATCTCCAGAAGCCACCCAAACTTCACCCGCATATTCAATTCTGACTTGAGCTGATCCCAAGATATGTCCTGCAGGATGAAATGAAACCTTTACGCCATTTAAGTTAAGGACATGTCCGTAATCGATACCTTTCGCAGAAATGGATTTTCCCAGACGAACTTTCAAAAGTTCAAGGCCCGGTTTCGCGCAATAATACTGGGCACTTCCGCGCCTGGCGTGATCGCTATGCGCATGGGTCACCACCGCGTGGTCGACCGCCCGCGATGGATCGATATAGAAATTTCCGGGCCTGCAATAAAGCCCCTTGGTCGTCAGTGTTATCATTGGACTTAAAAGTGTAACCGAAATCGGTCGTCGAAATCCAATTTAAAACTTTTCCATTCAGGGATTTCCACTATAACGCAAAACGCTTGAGATAAAATTAGTACACTTTTTCCCCAAAGGGGGATTGACTAGTTTTAGTGGCCGCTACGGGCCATTCAAGGGGGTATTTATATGGGAAAATTATTTTTAGTTTTAGCATTTTTAATCGGATCAGCTGCTACTGCAAATCAGTCTAACCAATCACAACAGGCTACTGATGCAGCGACGGCGATTTCTTGTTCGGCGACGGGGTATATAAGCCCGGATTTTATTTACGGAAGTTGTAACGGCGGATCTTGCTCGGGATACACTTCACCTAGTTCAATCCGAATTAACGGACTTTGTGCGGGCGGAATAACTTTTGAAGCCAGCACTTTTGCTTCCGGGAGTTATGTTTACGGAAGTTGTAACGGCGGATCGTTTTCTTCTTACACTTCTGGAAGCACAAATTATTGGTCAGGTACTTGTTCAAACGGTGGAAAGTTTTCCGCGACTGAATATAGTCCTGGACAATTTATTTATGGTTCATGCAATGAGTATTCATTTAATGCCAGTACTAACTACGTTTCTGTGAACGTAAATGGTTCTTGCTCGAATTAATAATAGAATTTAGTTAACTTGGAAAGGACGTGCCATAAAGCACGTCCTTTCTTATTTTTGGTGTTTCCAATGGCAAACAAAATTCCCGAACACATTTACGCATTAAGTTTGGATCAGCCTTGGGCGGATCTGATCGTCC
>JAZKJI010000104.1:0-6381 GCA_040384405.1 Bdellovibrionota bacterium | reverse complement strand
GCGTGTCTTTATCTAACTCTCGTAAGTTAAAGATTTTTTGTTTGGGTTTCGACAAAAACTTATTCATGATGGAACCATGAGTAAATATATCATTGCCATCGACCAGGGAACAACGAGTACAAGGTCCTGTGTTTTCGATGTTAACGGAAAAGCCATTTCGCAGTCCCAGGTTCCATTTGCCCAGATATATCCTCAGCCGGGATGGGTCGAGCACGATCCAAAAGAGATTTGGACAACCACCGTAAAAACTCTAAAAGAAGCTATCGAGAAGGCGCGAATAAAGCCTGATCAAATCGCGGCAATTGGAATCACTAACCAGCGTGAAACAGTTGTGATGTGGGACAGAAAAACCCAGCAGCCCGTTTACAACGCAATTGTTTGGCAGTGCCGCCGCACAACTGAAACCTGCGAAAAAATTAAACGAGCAAAAAAAGAATCATTCATTTATCGAAAAACTGGATTAGTTGTTGATCCTTACTTTTCGGCGACCAAGATCCAGTGGCTATTAAAAGAAGCAAAAAGGCAGAAAAAAAATATTGCTGATTTAAATGCCGGAACAATTGATACATTTTTACTTTGGAAACTAACGGGTGGTTCCTCATTCGCTACGGATGTCAGCAATGCATCGCGAACAATGTTAATGAACATCGGAACCTTGAAATGGGATAAAGAACTTTTAAGTTTCTTTAAAGTTCCTGCCTCCTTGCTTCCGCAAATCATGCCTTCTGATTCATTATTCGGAAAAACCAAAGGTCTTGGTTTTTTACCTGATGGAATTCCTATTCACGGAATTCTGGGGGATCAACAAGCCGCTTTATTCGGGCAAGCTGCTTTTGCCAAAGGTGATGCAAAATGCACATTTGGAACCGGAAGTTTTATTTTGGTGAATACTGGTGCTAAACGAATAGTTTCAAAACATAAGTTATTGGCTACACTTGCTTGGCAAACTAAAGGCTCGCCTCCGGTATATGCATTAGAAGGCGGAGCATTTGTTTGCGGAGCCGCCGTTCAATGGTTACGGGATGGACTAGGAATTATCAAAAAAAGTGAAGATATCGAAGACCTTGCCCGCTCGGTACAAAGTTCTGAAGGGGTCGAGTTCGTTCCAGCCTTAACCGGATTAGGCGCGCCGGAATGGCGGCCAGAGGCCCGCGGAGTTATTACGGGACTTACTCGGGGAACAAGTAAAGCCCATATTGCCCGGGCAACTTTGGAAGCGATGGCTTTACAAAATGCCGATATTCTTGAGAGCATGGAAAAAGATATGGGCCAACGAATGAAAAGTTTGCGGGTCGACGGTGGGGCATCCAGAAATGATCTATTAATGCAAATGCAGGCGGATTTTCTTTCCTTACGAGTTGTACGGCCCCATAATTTAGAAACCACTGTTTTGGGTGCGGCCTATATGGCGGGACTTGGTGCAGGGGTGTACGGAAGTTTGAAAGAGATTGAAAAAATTTGGAGTCGCGATCGGGAATTTGTTCCGGCAATGTCTACGGCTCAATTGAAAAAGCGGCGCGAGTCTTGGAAAAAATCAGTAAAGAAGGCTTAGTTAATGTTTAAACGGATGTCGGTTTTAGAAAAAAAGAAAATCTACGATGACTTTTTAAAGTCTCAGGGAATTTTCTTAATTAAGGCCGAAACCGATGAAGTTATCCAGGCCCAAGTAAAGCGGATCGAGCCAAAAGTTGCCATTTGCTCTTTAAATACTCCGTTAAAAGAAATTCCCAAAGAAACCAGAGTCGTTGTTAACTTTGCTGTTGAAGACGAAAGATATTTCATCCAAACCGAAATGAATTTGCGAGGCGAGCAAATATTTTTGGATATCACCGCAGATCTGTTCTTGTTACAAAGAAGAAAAACCGTACGATTGGAAATTCCACCACAGATGAAAGCAAAGATGGCCATCATTTCCTATCAGGGAAAGGTAGTTTATTTTGAAGCTCGTGTTCTGGATTACAGCGCGGGCGGTGCCAGAGTTTCTTATGCAACTGCTGACCCCCATTTCCGAGTGAACGAAAAAATGAAAGTTATTTTTAGTTTTGAAGGCCGGCAACCCTTCGAAGTCGAGGGCGTAGTACGACATACTTTTGCCAAGGGCGATATTCCCGAAGTTCCGCAAATTTTCGGAATTCAATTCGAAACCGGAAAAGGAATTTTACAAAGTAAACTTGCGATTGTGTTCATGGATTTACAGCGGGAAATTTTCAATAAGTACCGGGCCGCTGACTAGGCTTTCATTTCCCGCATTTGATTAATACATAAAATCGTTACAAATAGGAATCCTGCGGGGGCCAGAATCAGATGAGGCGCATAGGACAAAGTTTTCCAACCTTCGTAAATTAAAACTCCCCAGCTTGTGGCCGGCGATTCAATTCCCAGTCCCACAAAACTTAAAAACGTTTCCAAAAAAATTGTCTGCGGCAGTTGAATTAAAAATAAGACCCATAATAAGTTTCCGATCGCGGGCCAAAGATGCTTTCTGATAATCCAAACCGTACTGGCACCGATGCTCTTAGAGGCTAGAATGTATTCCTCCTTATAGAGGACTTTCAATTTAGAGCGTACGATTCGCGCAACGTTAGGCCATTGGGTCAAAGTTAAAGTAATAATTATTATTCCGAGAACCCTATAATCGCCAACCGAAGCCGGAGTTAACTGCGCAATTAATAAGGCAACCGCAGAAACTGTTATTATATTTGGCATTCCATCGACAACATCTAATACTCTTAAAAAAATTGTTTCGACTGTTCGGGGCATAAAAATAGTTGCAGTTCCAATCAGTAACCCAACGGAGATAATTCCTAATGCTCCGAATAGGGCCACGATAAAAGTTGTTTGCGCGCCGAAGAGAATTCGAATTAATAGGTCACGGCCCAAGCTATCGGTTCCCAACCAAAACAGGGTTGAGGGGGGCGATAAGATATATTCAACGTTAGCGCGTCCAAAACCATCTTCAAAAAAGAAACCGATCAATGCCGAGCAAACAATTAAAGGTAATAAAAAAATAACCCCTAATTTATTGTTCATGGGAAAGTTCCCACCGGGGATCAAAGCTCCGGCTCAATATTTCCATGGTCTGCGTGATGACGATTGAAAATATGCAGTAAGTCAGTGAAATGCCGACGACAACTGTATAATCTCTTTGGGACAACCCTTTAAATAAAATATTTGCCAGTCCATTAATGCCCAATAAAATTTCCACCACAAAAGATCCCACAATTACTTGTAGAAAAATCTGACCCGCTTTTTGAATAAATGTGACTAGGCTTAGGCGCAAGCCATGGGAAAACACGATTTGAAACTTTCGAATTCCTTTTGCGCGCGCGAACAACAGCACGCGGCTTTTCATGGAAGCCGACCAAGTTTCGTACAAAACTAAATTCAGAGTTGCCCAAGGCCTAACGACAATCGCGAACAGAGGTAGACACCAGGCCAACCAAGTCCCGTCGTCGAAGGTTGGAAATATCCCCAAATAATCACCAAAGATAAAAACCAAAAGTGGCGCCCAGAAAAAAGAGGGCAGCGAGGCCATTCCGGTCAGTATAGTTACAAATTTTCGCTGCGCCGGTTCGCTTAAAAAAAGTATTAAACCAGTTACTAATAGGCTTAATGTGACGGCCAAAGTGAAAGCTGCGAGATTTAAAAATATCGTGGTACGAAGTCCGCGAAGTATGATGTCACTGACTTGAACCGTGGGCTTTGACATCGAGACGCCCCATTTTCCTTGCAACAGGGCAGATGTATAACTGACTGCCTGGGAAAAACTGTCTTTCTCTAACCCCCAATCCTTTTCTAAGGACTTTTGTATGACGGGGGAGAGAGGTATTTCCTCGTCAAAAGGACTTCCCGGTAAAACTTTAAGCAGTGTAAAGCATAAGAAAATTAAACACAGAAGTGAAAGTGAAATATTAAGAGCCCAGCCGGCAAGTGATCTGATCACATGCGAGTTCAAACCTAAATGTCCTCCCAAGTTTCACGAAGAGGCACGGGTTCTGACATTTTGAATTTATATTGCTTTGATAAATCCAGGTCTTCATCGAATTCTTTTTTCTGAGACCATTTATAAATTTGGTAAGACAAAACAACCCGTTTTACATAGTTTCGCGTTTCTACAAAAGGAATGTGGTCAATGAATTCATCCCATTCCCGAGGCCCGATTGAAGAGACCCACATTTTCACCCGGTGAGGACCGGCATTATATGCTGCCGCGGTCAGGGGAATTTCATTTGAAAACTTTTTCGACAAACGTTGCAGGTAAGATGCGCCAACTTTAATTGCAACATCTGGCTCTAGCAACATCGGTGGATCAAAATCACGAAGCCCAATTTTTTCCGCCATTTTTCTGCCGGTTAAAGGCATGACTTGCATTAATCCCAAGGCACCGACGGGGGAAACAGCTTCTTGCTTGTATTGGCTTTCCGTTCTCATGATGGCCCAGATAAATTCGGGTTTAACTTGAAAGCCTTTAGATGATTTGAGGACATAATCTTCGTAGGCCCGCGGATAAGTCTTAACATAATAGTTTTGGATTTTTTCAATATTTTTGGATTTCTTTTCATCGTTGAATACTCCGCGCGCAAGCTCACTCGAATAATTATATAATCCTAAATCAGAAAATTGCTGCCAAACTTCTTCCAAAAACTTACGGTCTTTTTTACGGCGGTCAAAACGTTGAATTTCATCCCGTGCCCAATTCATCAGGCCAAGTTCTTTAAACATTTTAACCCGTGTGACGACATCGCCTCGGGACGTTTTCATCACTTCATCGCCTTTTTCAGCAAATATTTCTTTTTCTTCTTCTTCCTCGACATCACGAGGATCGTCATCGACAACGGGATAAATCATATCTTGTTCCCGTTCTTGGCCGGGATCTTCAACAACGTATCTTCTTTCGTCGTCGGGCTTTAAGTAATTAAACATCGACCTTCCGGCCGTGGCGAATCTCGATGTAATGGAAGCAAGTGCTTTCTGAACGGGTTGCGCGCTGGGAAGTGAATTCAATCGAAACCGGGCCGCTAGTGAATAGTAAGACTGAAGCGGGTCTTTTGCTAATTCAGCAAACAATTTTCTAGCGTAATTGATGTCGCCGTCACGATAAGAGGCCATTGCCAGCCAATACTGGGCACGTTCATCATGGTGGCGAATGCCCATTTGTTTTTTAAATGCTTTTCTGGCCGCTTTATAGTTACCCCGTAAATAATCAATCCAAGCTAGATGCCACTCGGAATCTTTACGAAGTCCAGAGCGCGGGTATTTTTGAATAAATTCTTTAAACGTGGATGCTGCGCGATCATAGTTGTTGAATTGATAACTCAGAAAGGCCGCTTGAAATAACGCTTTTCTTCCCATTTTTGATTTTGGGGAAATTCGGTGAATTTCTCGGTAAATTTTGTAGGTTGTTTCGATATCACCTTTACGAGCGGCCGACACCGCAAATTGCGTAAGAAATTTTTCATCATGTTTCATTTTTTCGTAATGGGGTGAAAGTAAATCATAAGCTTTTCCGATCTCGCCCTCTTGAACGTAAAACTGAGCAAGTATTGAATCTCCCAGGGCGGGATTGCTTTGTTTATAACGTTCCCTCATCGCTTCGACTTCTTTTAAAGCTTTTTCATCGAGGCCTGCCCACAAAAGATTACGAACCCGCTCTCGGAATTCGTCGACAGATGAAGGGCATCCCGTGAATTCGCCTTCGAATTCGTTTCCTTCAAGGTCGATTCCCCATTTTGAAACCAATTTGAAATCTGGATACTTTGAATACAGATTTTCAAGTGCATCGCACATTTGTTTCTTATTTTTTAAATGTTTGTGAATGCGGGCTTGGAAAAAAGTCATTTGTGGCCGGTCTGATCGTGAACGTAAATACCGGCGATTTTTATTTAGAACGACCAATGCTTTGCTGTAATCTTTATTTTGCAAATGTAATTCAATAATTTTTTGCAAAACCTCCATGCGAAGTCTTGGCGAAGAAGTCTCTTTTAATGCTTTTTCGTACACGGGAAGTGCATCGCTGGCCTTGCCATTTTTGCGAACCGTTTCGCCGATATAAAAATGAAAATAAGGATCTAATTCTTTTCCGTACTTTAAACCTTCTTCGAAATTTTTCTGAGCATCTTCCCAATTACTTTTTTGATAGGACTCTACGCCTTTTTTAAACCAATAGTTTTCGTTGCTCTCGATCGTATCAGCTGTGAATGCGGTTGAAGATGCACCAAAGAAGATCAAGAAAGATGTTAGGACGTAAAAAGAGCGGAAAGATAATTTCATAGTTCCATAATGATAGCGAGAAACCAGGGTAAAAACGAAGGCGAAACTCTCTATCGCTAACGAAATTCTGGGACTCAGCGTCCGTAAGCGTAAAGCCTGAATTTTTAGCAG
>JAZKJI010000103.1:0-7896 GCA_040384405.1 Bdellovibrionota bacterium | reverse complement strand
CTGTTCCGGTTTGGGCCTGCGCCATTACGTCTGTACCATTCATGATAACTGGAATTGAAAGTGACTGGATCGGAGTAGGTTCAGTAAAACCCATTTCCGTCAGTGATTTCATCAGCTCTTCATTTAAATTGAAATCCGCGAAAGTTGTCGTCGAAGGAGAATCAGACATATGCACCTCTAAAGAAAAGCAATATGCCATTACGCGTCTGAAAGGGCTAGAAAAACCGTATTACGGAAATACTATGTAAATTCTGCTTAGGTAAAAGCCCCTAAAACTCGGGGCTCTTTAAGACGTATTTACCCTAGTATTGGTTCAAGAAATCGATCGTACCTTGAAGGACTTTTTCCCACGTTTCCGTACGCCCAAAGTGATGTCCTTCGTCCTTAAGCACTTCGTATTCCACTTTATGCCCTGAAAGCTGAGCCTGATTTACAAACTCATCCATTTCGGCTTTGACCGTGCGAATGTCGTTTTCGGCCTGGTAAATTTTCAATGGAATCCGGATTCGGTCGGCAGAATAAAAAGGTGAGCGTTCCTTGTATAAATCCGCATCTGTTATGGGGTTTCCCATTTCCATTAAAAACTCATTCTGCCAGGCTGGATCCGGTGGAATAGATTTATAAAAAGTGAACAAATTCGCAAGGGCTACCATTGCTACGGCAGCTTTAAATTCTTTTGGGTATTGGGTAATTGTAGATAGGGTCGAGTAACCACCGAAACTGGCACCGACGATAAAGGTCCGTTTTGAATCTATATAAGGAAGCTTCGTCATTTCACGGCGGCCCCAAACCAGATCTTTAATATGACCGCCACCCCAGTCTTTGTCGTTCATAGTTTCAAACTTTTTGCCGTACCCGGTTGAGCCTCGAAAATTAGGTGCGAAAACCACATAGCCATTGAGTACCCAGTACTGAAAGAACGGATGAAAGCGATGTTGCTCGAGACTATCGGGCCCTCCATGAGGCCATACAATTAGCGGTCGTTTGATTGGTTGGGTAAGCCATTCTTCTTTGGCGTAGATGATTCCGTGGATGGGCATGCCGTCGAAACTTTTATAAGTAATATCAAAAGATTCGGCGAATTCTTGCGCATGAATTTGCGACAGATTCATTTGGGAAATAGTTTCCAGTTCGGCCTTGGCCCCGTCAGCAAGTTTGAACCGGTAGTAATTTCCTGGATTGTTTGAGCTTACTAACCTGACGAAAGCATATCCATCTTTACGAAGTACTGAAAATTGGGAGGCGATCACTTTATCCGGAATTGGCGTAGCTAGTTCCTGGCCAAAGATTCCATCCAATAAACGAATTTTTATTTGACCATCAAATTGCTCGACCATTTTGGTGATACGGGAACTTTGTTCGTAGTAACAGCTAATATCCTTTTTATCGTCGGTCTTAAGCCAAACCAGTTTTGGTTCTTTTTCCAGGTAAGCGACCGAAGCACATCCTGTGCGGTCACGATCATCGTTCGAGTTCAAATAGAATATCGGTTTTTTTGGATCAAAGAATGCGTTCTCGAAATTGGTTCCTGGTTTTTTAAACAACAAGTGTGATTTCTTGGTTTTTAAATTAAATAGTGTCAGATGGTTTTCGTTGTTACCAATACTTTGGGAAAGCGTTAAATATCTTTCTTCGGGATCGACGGTAATATCGTCCCAGCTGATCTTCCCATCGGTTAATTTCTCTATTTCTTTCGTTATTAGATTTAACCGGTAAACGCTGAATATTTTTTTATCCTCATGATTAGAACGGATATACATTCTGTCCGCGTCTTTTGAAAAGCCGACGGGTGCTGCTTGAAATCCCTTTTTTCCAAATAGGTTGGTTGTTTTTTTCGTTTTTAGGTCATAGGTATATATTTGAAAGTTCTCGTCGCCATTTTGATCGACCAACAAAAAATAACGCTTAAACAAATGATCGCGTGCTGAATAATTAATAGGGCGGCCGAAATCAAGCTCTACTTTGAAGGTTTGAGTCGCGTGATGTAAGCGGTATAACTTTGGATATTTATCTTCAGGCAAATTTACCAGCAACAATGATTCGTTTGCACCTGGCAAAGGCATCAGTTCTCCTTTGGGTAAAACTACTTTTTCAAATTCCGAATATTTAAATTCAACCTTGCTGGATTTAGGCTTTGATTGACAGGCCGATAAGAAAACTACGAAACATAATAGGATAAGGAAACAGTTATTAAAACCGCGGACGAAATTCATGAAGCCTCCAAGAGAAAAAGCATAGGATGGGAAATAGGGAAGCGCACTAAGCGCTGCATAACAAAAAATGTATTTTTAGTGTCTATAATGATTGTGAGAGAGTCTGGAAATGAAAAAAGGCGCACTCGTTAGAGTACGCCTTTTTATTTATAAAATACTTAAAATGACTATCTTGAGCTTTTAACGTAGTCAGCTACTTTGTCAGCAACTTTTCCGTAAGCTTGTTTCCAAGATTTGTTAACAGTTTCTTTGATCTCGTCCATGCTTGGAATTTTCAAGCCAAAGTTTTGCGCTGCCGCAAGTTCCGCTTCAAAAATAACAAGATATGGATCAGCCATCGCTACTAGTTCAGTGTGAGTGAACGCTTGACGAACTTTCGGAAACATCTCGTTTTCTTCTTCACGGACGTGATGCTCGATCAGTTCAGAAAGCACTTTTGCTTTCGCGCCGATTTCTTCCGTCCACTCGTGTTGGAAATTAGATGCTTCTAATTCCTTAAGTAGTCTTTCCGCAGTGTCGTGCTCTACGTAACCTTCAAGGGAATCTGGTCGCAAATGTTTAAGTTGTTCCATTGCAACATAAAGAGTTCTTTGTTCCGCATGAGCGTGAGCTTTAAGCGCCGGAAGGAAGTGACGTAATGCACTTTTCTTTTCAACTGTGCTTGAACGATCAGAAGTTAAAACTTCAATGTCAGGTTTTACTTCTTCGTGGTGCATTTTGATGATTTCTAAAATGCTGTGCGTGTTTAATTCAACATCACCAGATTTAGATGCATTTTTTTTGCTCTTGGTACTTTTTCGAGCTGAGCTTGTCTTTTTCATAGATACCTCCATCTATTGTTTTAAATATATTAGAACTAAACCTTGGGATGCTTTACCGTCTAAACCAAATACTCCCGTGTCTTCCTGGGATGTAGGTGCAGAACCGGATGCTTCCAGCGTGTCTTTCACTTTGACGGCCGGAGTTTTAAGAATCTTTTCTAACCCTGTAGGTCGTTTAGCCATATTATATGTTTTTACCGTTCCTGCTTTTAACTCGTTCGTTAAATAACGCTTCATTACTTTTACGCGATCTTGAGCTAAATTAATTTCTGCCCTTGGTACTTTGGTTCCCTTTGCTGGATATTCTGAATCTGGCCAAGCAATTACCTTTACGTGATCCACTTTTCCTTTTTTGCGGGCTTCATTCATGATCGTATTAATTTTTTCCGCTGCATCGGGAGATAAATCCTTTGCGCCAGTTTCAAAATTAATTTGAGTCGACAATGCAGCGTTCATTTCTTCAGCTGCCGCAACGGTCTTTTCACTGATTGGTGGAATTTGTGCATTTACCTGAAGGGTACAAACTAAACAAAAACATGTTACAAGAGCAAAACTTCTATTTCTGAACATGCATTTCCCTTCGTTAAAATTAAAACTCGCTTAAACCAACTGGTGATTGCTCGTCGCTCAACAGTGAGAGCAATGGGTGTGCCACGGGAAATCCCGGCTCTTCACCTTGTTAGTTAGTTGAAAGCCAGGTGAGAAACTCTTGAAGGGCAGGTACTGGGGAAAAATGCGCCATTCGAGCTTATAAATTCCTCAGTATATAACGGGTGGCTGAGCTGCAGTGATGTGGTCGCGCTTCACGTGTCGTGGTCTTCGAATTGCAAAATGTGGTGGCAGAAGTTGGGTTTTTAACTCTTTTAGATGAGGATAAATGGTAGGGATTTTAAGTTATAGACCTTTTAAGAAATTTTCTTTCGCTGGAATATCTTTAAGCAAAGTGGACTTTGCCGAGCTTTTAGATCTTTCTGCGGCGTTAGCATTTTATATGACTTTATCTTTATCACCTTTAATTGTTCTGATTTTAGCGGCGTTAAATGCGCTTGATATTAATCTCCAGGAAAAATTTCTTGAACAAGTTGCGATGCTGAGTGGCCCGGGAGGGGCAGCAGTCATCGCGCAACTAATGGACAGCGGGATGTCGAAGGCCTCGGCCCTTACCAGCCAATTGTTGGGAGTATTGGTTTTGCTGGTTTCTTCGAGCGCTATTTTTGGTCAATTGCGACAGTCTCTAGACCATTTATTTTTCGGGCAATCTACTCCTGAAGGCGAATCCAAAATTAAGTATACAAAGCTCATGAAAGAATTCTTACGAGCCAGAATTTTTCATATCGGTTTAGTAATATCTTTTATTTTAGTTCTCATCGTATCTCTGATTGCCTCGTCTTATCTAATATATCTGACTCAGGCGTATCTGGTTTCTTCAGTCTATAAGTCGGTAGTAACCGGGCTTTCATTTTTAATTTTCGCCATCTATTTTTTCTTGATGTTTTATTTTATCCCTTCCCGAAAAATCCCCATGCGACTAGCGGTATTGGGTGGGTTGGCGACGGCAGTTTTATTTATGATCGGTAAGTCGATCATCGGCCTTTATATCGGAACTATGGGCGTTGGCTCTACATTTGGCGCAGCCGGCACAATCATCGTATTAATGGCATGGGTTTACTATTCGTCTTGGATAATATTTTTATGCGCGAAGGGTGTTTCGATGATCACCCTGAAACCGCAGAAAGAGCATGAACCGTGAAGAAAACATTGGCGTTTCTGCGCCGCCATCCCTTTTTGATTATGTTTTTTGCCTTTTTGATTCTTTTCCGCGCGAGTCTTCCGTACATCGCAAAAAATTCCATTAATTGGTTCTTACAAAATAAACTAGAACATTATACTGGAGAAATCGCTGATTTTGATTTGTCATTATGGCGAGGAGCTTACCAAGTTGAAGGCTTTGTTTTAAAGAGAAAATCCGCTGGCGATAACCCGCCATTTTTTACAATCCAAGAAGTAGATTTATCTTTAGCTTGGCGAGCGATTTTTCAAGGAAAGTTCATGGGGGATCTAATTGTTACGAAGCCCACGCTCCGATTTGTCGATAGCGAAAAGGCCGAGAAAAAACAATATGGTCAAAATACTGATGACCTGGGTAAAGCGGGAAGTCGAATCGTACCGATCGCATTAGAATCGGTAAAAATTCGCGACGGGGAAGTGTACCTAAGAAATGATGCGATTAAAAAGCTGCCGTTGGTTTTTGAGGTTGTGGGAATCATGGTCGATGCACATAACTTGACGAACGTAAATAAGAGCGACGCTTTGTTACCAAGTACCTTGGATGCTTCTGCCAATATGTATTCTGCGCCAATGACGTTAAAGGGCGCATTTAATGTGACAAAGAAAAAACCCGACGCTGATTTGGATTTCCAAATGGAAAACTTCAAATTACCGAATGCGAATCCATTGATGATGGCCTATGGGCCAGTCACCTTCAATAAAGGTGAGTTTAGTTTGTTTACCGAGCTTGCGATAAAAGATGGCAAGTTGTCGGGATACCTTAAGCCGGTATTTAGTGATGTTGATATGGTAGCGATTGGTGAACAATTCCTGGGGGTAAAACACTTCGGTCTTGAAGTGATTACTGGAATTGCGAATATGTTTTTTAGAAACTCCAAAACCAAAGACGTTGTTACTAAAGTACAAATTGGTGGCACCAATCTCCAAAATCTAAATAAACGAAGATTTGAGGTCATATGCTGATTAATTAAGCATTGGCACCTTAGTTGCCTTGCAAAGGTTCGCTATCAGAGATCTTCCGGTCTCTAAACTTACAAAACAGGAGAACACATGAAAATATTCACGCTTGCTACAATTATCGCGTTGGCGTCGACGGGATTTGCCCAAACACGTACAACTTCCACCTCAACTCGTTCAGGAGCAGCTCGTACAACAGCAGCACCTGCAACTACTACAACTGTAACTACTCCTTCATCGGATGCAGCAGTTGTTGATTCAGAGACTACAACTACAACTGTAGCTCCAACTTCACCTTCATACTCTGCGTCTGAGAACTATTCTCAAACGACAGTAGTAGAGGAAAAAGACGACCGTATTTCTGCTGGTGGTCTATTTCTTGAGCCAATGCTAGGTTACAACCGTTCTGAATCTAGCGCTCGATCAGGTGCTGCACCATTGTTAACAGATACATCTGGTAACCTTGAAGGTGGAGCGTTGGGTCTTCGCGTAGGTGTGCATGCTTCAGAAATTATCTGGTTAGCAGCTGACGGACGATACATGCGCGCAAACATGAGAGACTCTGCTTACGATACAGCAGCAGGTGACTTATGGAACGCGGGCGCAACACTTGGCCTACAAACTCCGATCTCTGGCGTTCGCGTTTGGGGAACTTACATCATGGGTGGACAATATGATCCAGCTGCTGGTGCCGGTGCACTTGATGTTAAATTCAAAGATGCAAGAGGATGGCGCGCAGGTGCTGGTCTTCACGTAAAAGCATTCAGCGTAAATCTTGAGTACGAAGATATCACTCATGACACGACTGAAGTTCAATCTTTAGGTTCAGTAGCAATCGGATCTGATTCAGATCTAGATTTTAACCAAAAAGGTTACACTTTAAGCTTAAGCTTCCCAATGGAACTGTAATTTAGAACTTTATAACAACTCGAAACTTACACTAATTAACTAACAGGAGAACAAAATGGGACAAATGGATAAACCAATGGACAACGTTTCTAGCAAAGTTAACGGCGCAGCTAAATCTGCAAGCCAAAACATTCAACACGGTCTTCAGCAAGGTCAACAAATTGGCCAACAAGCTGGAAGCCAAGCAATGACATCACTTAATGATATCAAAAGCTTCATCTCTGACGAAGCTCCAGACTATCTTAAGCATGCTCTAACTGATTTGAAAGTAGCTGCTACTCGGTATGCAGATGTTTCTAAAACTACAATCAATCGTTACCCACTATACTCTGTAGCTGGTGCGGTTGCTGCTGGTGCACTAATTGGACTTTTCTTAGGTCGCTCTCGCAAATAATTAGAAATAGGAAGGAATCGTTATGTTGGTAAAAGGTTTGTCATTATTAGCTACTTACTTAGTTGGACGAGCAGCAAATCATTCAGAAAAAGAAGAAGCTGGATTCTTTTCCAACCTAACGACGGGCATGATCAAAAAGGCAGCACTTGTGGTTGCTCTTTATGCCCTATCTCTTCTGGTTTTTATTTTCGGTGCGGTCATTGTGACGGCCGATCTAATCTGGACAAGCAAGCAAGTGGACGGCATTGGGTTGTCGCCACTTTCTTGGGTGGGATTGGGAGTTATTGTCCTGGCGGCGATCATCGCAGCATCGGTTTCTTTTATGGATTTTAAGCGCGATAAGGTAACTTTGAGTGCTCCAAAACAGAAACCGGTCAACAACAACTTGTCACCAATTGGTGAGGTTTTAACCGTTTTCGTGATGGATTTTATTCGCGAAAGACGGAGAAAACGTGAGTTGGCGGAGGCGGAGCGTAGAGCCTACTCTTCTCGGTTAAATGAGGAGTATCCTCAGGGCAATTCAGTTCCACACATGAATTAGTTCGGAAGGTTTAATGAGTACACCTGGTCGATTTCCTTGGCCGGCAGCGGATAAGAAGATAGCTCTTCGAAAAGCCCTGCTGGCCATTGTGTTTTTAGTCTATTTCTCTTTCTTCTTTCCATTTTGGAAGCCAATTGCAGCGGGAATAATATTCGCGTGCGGCTGCAGTCCAATGATTACGGCAATGAAGAATCGCCTGCACATGCGAAGGACACTTAGCTCATATTTGTTCCTTGTATTCATGACTGCGTTTGTAGGGATATCCTTAGCGCT
>JAZKJI010000102.1:8423-9665 GCA_040384405.1 Bdellovibrionota bacterium | reverse complement strand
TGGCTGATCTACTGGAAAAAATATTTTAGATTTCTAAAATATTTTGAAAGTAAATCCCAGTTTTAAGCCTGCTCGGAATGTGGCCCGGAATCCAGTTATGCAAAAACCTCCGACGCCACAGGGTAAGGTGTGGGTAACCGAGCATGCAGCAGCGCTGTACATGGATACGGCAAATGCAATTTACGTTTCGATGTTGCGAGTGCTGGTTCAGTCTTACGCTATTGAAGGTAGACCCTCTGATGCCAGACAAGCATTACTAAATACTGCATTTACATTAATGCATGCATTAGTGCCAGTTGCCGAACGACTGACTTATTTACCGGCAAATCCAGAGTTTCCCCACGTTAAGGCAGGAATGAGTTTCGCGGTCCCAAGAAATTTAGATCCTTTTGCGATCTCTACAGAAAAACAAATGCTGACCGAACGATTAAAGGAACTCAACGCGGGTCTTGATAGAATTTGTGATTACAGCAACCAAAATAATTTCCCCGAATTTTTCAATGAAGATATTGAAAAAACGCGGGCATCTTTAAAAAAAGCGTCTGATTTTTTAGATAAAGTTTATTGTCCGATCGAAGATTTAGAAAAAGCTGCAGTACAAGACCCCGATAAATTAAATATCGCTTCCAAACAAACCATTTCTAATTCCGACGATGCTTCAGAAAACAAACAACAAGCCCAGATGCGGGGTGCCCCGGATTCGCCGAAGCAAACCGCATTTGAAGCTGCGCCTCGAGAATATCAATATGGCCGCGGAAACGAAATCGATATTCAGTTCGAAGCTAAAAGATGCATTCACGCCCGCCATTGCGTAACGGGATTGCCGCAAGTCTTCCAGGCAAATAAACCGGGTGAATGGATTTTTCCGGATCTAGCTACAAAGGAACAAATCATTTCTGTTTGTCAGGCCTGTCCTTCCGGAGCACTTCAATACAGACGAGCCGACCAAGTTAAAGAGCCGGTACCAAATGTAAATATAGTGAAGACCAGGGAAAATGGCGCACTAGCATTTTTAGGACAGCTTAATATAAATGGAAATACTGATTCATTCAGAGCAACTTTATGCCGGTGTGGTTTATCGAACAATAAACCATATTGTGATGGAAGCCATGTGGCCGGAAAATTCAAGGCTGCCGGTGAACGTGAAAATATTGATGAAACATTACTTTCCGAAAGAAATGGATTATTAAAAATCGAAACAATACCTGACGGACCACTTCACATAGCCGGAAATTTAGAGAT
>JAZKJI010000102.1:6738-8400 GCA_040384405.1 Bdellovibrionota bacterium | reverse complement strand
GCACGGGGACGGGGAAAATGATTCAAGCGGCAAAGGAAGTAAACCTTTGTCGCTGCGGGAAATCAGAGAATAAACCTTTTTGTGATGGAAGCCATGTTTCAGCCGGCTTCAAGGCAACTTAAACCTTTAAAAGAAAAAATACCGGGCACCAACAGCTGCAACCAAGTTAGTTTCCGTTTTAGGCGTGATATCAAATACAACGGCTGCTTCGCCAAAAACTTCGACTTGATATTCGGGAAACATTCGGTGAACTCCGATCGGAGCACGAAGTCCGATATATTGATCACTGTTTTCACGTTTACCTTTAACTCTTAGACCTGCCCCAAAGTGTACAAACTCTGTTGGTTCCATTAAAAAATCACCGTGGATATAAAGCTTCTCGTTAACCGCGCCCACGGCCCAATCTATGGCTTGTGCATTTGCTAAATTATGCTTTCCGGTAATACCAAATGGCTCGATAAGAATAATACCAACGCTGTTATCGCCACCTTTTCCGGGAAAAGATGTTTTAGCTAGCGCACTCGGGAGCCAGCAGAAAGAGGCGAATATCCCCATCAACAATCCCAAAAGTACTTTTTTTGTATCGCAGTTTTTTAGCTCTTCTAAACTTTTAATTACCTTGGGCATTTACATTCCTCCGCTTAATGATAAGCCACGGTAAAATTCCGTGGCTTACTTCACTGTCGCTGAACAATACAAATGCTAGGCCAATAATTTTTGAAAATGTAGAACTATCTTTTTAACACTAACGGGAATGAAACAACTTCTGAAACTCTTTGACGAGTTTCTACCTTTGTAATTGGTCGAACTACTAAGGCACGCTGCGCCGGTGATAAGGCTTTGATGTATAAATCGGAATCATTGAATTTTTCACCTTCAAAATATAGTTGAGTGACCAATTCTTGGTATCCCCATTTATTAACTTTAAAATGAACATGCGGGGGACGCATCCACTGCGCATCGGCCGGGTAAGCTCCTGGTAAAACTGTTTTGAAACTGTATTCACCTTTGGCGTTTGTTTTTGCAATTCCCCAATATTGGAAATGAGGATCTAGCGGAGCATTGTTGGGATCACCTGGATGATTGTATCTTCCGGAATGGCAGGCTTGCCATATTTCCACAATTGCTTCGGCTAATGGTTTACAAGCTTCGTCTTGAACAATGCCTTTGATAGTAATTACCCTTCCTTGGGCGACTTGTGCCGATGCCTGAATACGGGTCAAATCAGTATCGGTATCGATTTGTGAAGCAATTGGATAAAATGGACCTTTCGGTTGGGCAGGGGTGAGTGGTCCGCAAGCCTCGGCAGTTTGCGTCTTAGCAATTGATCCAAAAGCCATTAAGCTTCCGGTTGCGAACATTGTTTTTAAAGCCTGGCGGCGGGATTGATTGTTATTAGAATCTTTCATGGATTCTCCTTTTTCTTAAAAACAACATAACAATTTTGTTTACATCATAAAAATTGATAAAGAATATGAATGTAATAGGAGATTTTGATGCTACCAAGTCCATCAGAGATTCAATACTTTATCGAGGTTGCCCGAACTGAAAACATATCCCGCGCAGCTGAGCGATTGGGAATTCGGCAGCCAACACTTTCCATGGCTTTGGCGAAATTAGAAAGTAATATAGGCACCGCACTTCTGACCCGAACTAAGAAGG
>JAZKJI010000102.1:0-6728 GCA_040384405.1 Bdellovibrionota bacterium | reverse complement strand
CAAGCCTGGGAAGAACTACGAAAAGATTCGGGCGATCAAGTCAGTGAAGTTAAAGGGTTATTTAGACTTGGATGCCACACTTCTGTTGCCCTATACACCATCCCCTTGTTTCTAAAAGACTTTTTAAAATCACACCCTTCTATCGAGTTTAGCTTAGAACACGATTTTTCCAGAAAGATCACCGAAGGTATTATTAGTTTGAGATTAGATTTAGGAATCGTAGTAAATCCGGTTCGCCATCCTGATCTGGTTATAAAAAAGATCTGTGAAGATCACGTGGGATTTTGGAAAAGCGATAAGCTTCATCCAAGTTTAGAAAAGGTTTTAATTGCCGACGAGAATTTAATGCAAACCCAGAATCTTTTGCAAAGATCTAAAAAAGGGGAAACCAGATTTACCCGCTTCATACGAACTTCAAGTTTAGAATTAGTTCGCGAACTGACGTTACAGGGTTGCGGAGTTGGCGTATTACCTGGTCGAGTTGCAATGATGAATGGCGGTAAAGGGCTAGAAGTGATTTCTGATTTACCAACCCACAAAGATGAAATTTGTTTAGTTTACCGGTCAGAACGCCGCGAGCATCGTACACTTCGTGAGGTTGTCACCAAAGTTTCAGCTTCGATTAAGTAGTGGTATCAGTTCCGATTTGCTTTCCGTGAACAGGCGGGGTGATCACCCGAACCGCTTTTCTTTGAATTTTAAAAATCGCGGGAGTTTGGGTTTTAATGTCACCATCAACGTCTATGTGCCGGGGTCTATGGGTGGTTAATTTTAACTCGGTCGTTTGAATTAACGTTATTTCTTTTTTCTCTTTATTTTTTCCGGTGATTAAAGCGGGAATCAAAAAAATCCCCTCCCACCATCTTTTCATCTCTGTGCTGATGCAATCTAACTGGTTATCATTTAAGGCCGCATCTTCTGACGACACCAGGCCAGAACCATAATGCCGACCATTACAAACACTGATTTGCCAGCTTTTGCCTTCTGTAACTTTTCCCTCGTGTTCGATCTTGTAATGAAACGGCGTGAGCCGACGGATAAATTTAAATGCCATTAAGATAAACGCCAATACTCCTAGTTTCTTTTTTAGTTCGGGCGGTACCATTTGATTAATTTTTGTACTTAATCCAATTCCTGCGACATTAACGAAAAAAAGATCATTAACTACTCCCACATCAATTCTTCTTTCGACCCCGGTGTCCAACAGCTTAAGAGCTTTTGATGGTTCTTTTGGAATTTGTAGGGTGCGGGCCAGATTGTTCGCTGTACCTAATGGAATTACCATCAATGGAAGTTGGGATTCAATTAATCCGGAAAGGGCAGCATTAACGGAACCGTCTCCTCCGCCCACTACAACGACATCTGTTTTATCTTTATAAATTCGAATGATTTCAGAAAATTCTTTATTCTGGTCTTTCGAGGTATCAATCAGTGAATAGTTATTTTCTTTCAAGAAAGCTTCCACTTCTTGTTTCGTTTGTGCCCCTTGCCGTGACGAGGGATTTATTAGTAGTAGGATGTTTTTCATATGGGATCCTTCAGGAAATCCATCTTGCATATATCAGACCTCCATTTTGGCAAAATCGACGATAAGGTCGTAGCGAATCTGCGCGCCCATATTCTGGATACAAACAACAAAGTGGACGTCGTTGTTGTTACCGGAGATCTTACCCAAAGAGCACGCCGAGAACAATTCATTGCTGCAGCGAAATTTTTAACGGAAATCCAAAAAACTATACCGGTTGTCGTTATTCCGGGAAATCACGATGTTCCCTTATATAATATTTTTCGGAGATTTTTGAATCCGTTTGGATCATATCTTAAGTATATTCATCCTGTTTTGCCGGATTTTTACGAAGATGACACAATGATCATTTGCGGCTTGTGGAGTAATAATATTAAAAAAGTCGCCGATGGGCGAATTTCAAGTAAAGAACTAGATAAAGCAAAAAGAATTCTGGGACCGGTGGATGGGAAATTAAAGGTCGTCTTGATCCATCATCCATTATTTAACGAATTGCCTGATGCGACCCACGAAATGGGTCAAAGACTTCGAGCGATAATTGAACTAAAACCTCATTTGATAATGTCAGGGCACGAGCATCAGAGCTCGGTTAAATTTTTAACTGGTAATGAACATCATTTCCCGCTTTTGGTTTCTGCGGGAACCGGAACTTCCACCAGATTAAGAGAAGAGCCGAATTCGTTTAATTTGATCTGCATGACTTCGCCAGAGCTTAAGGTGATTAACTACACTTACGACTCGAGCGTTAACAAGTTTCAAAAGACGCCCATTTTTAAGAATGAATTTCCGTTTCTTCAGACTCTATAGCTATAAATATTTTTAAGCCTGTACAGTTAAGGATTAAATACTTTCCGATTCGATTCTTTCGCCGATAAAACGAAAAAAGCAGTGCACTAGGCACTGCTTTTAATTTTCGAAAGGCTTTTGGGGCCTTAAGAATATTTTTAATTATAGAGCTGTAGACGGGGTAATTACGATATCAACGCGGCGGTTTTGTTTACGACCAGCGCTTGTTTTGTTCGTTGAAATTGGTTTTTCGTAACCTTGTCCGACGGCCTCAACTTGATTTTCTGCAACTACACCTTCGGTTACCAGATAGTCCTTAACAGTGTCAGCGCGTTTCTGAGAGATCTCTTTGTTTATCTCAGCTGTTCCGGTTGAATCAGTGTGACCTTCAATCACAATTTTTTCAGCTTTAAGGCTGGAGATAACTGTTTTTACTTTATCAAGGCTTGCTGCACTTGAAGCTGGAAGAGTGGCTTTTCCTTGCGGGAAGCTCATTGATTTTAATCGAACAACTAAGTTGTCACCTTGACGGTAAACATCTGCTTCGCTTGATTTAAATTCTTTTTGAGCTTGTGCTAAAGCAGCGTTGAATTCTTTTTCTTTTGCAAGATTGGAATTTTCACCTTGTAGGTTTTGGTTCTGACCTTGAAGTTCAGAATTTTGGCCTTGAAGATCAACAATCGCTGTATTCATGCGGTTAGTTTGAGATTGAGCTTCCGCGCTTGTCTCTTGTAAACGTGATTCCAACTGTTGGTTTTGTTGTTCTGTTTGCGCAAGTTGCTGCTCTGACGTCTGAAGTTGGGAGGAGCGATCGTACATTGCAAGGGCAGTAGCTTCGGCAGAACCAGTTTTAGCACCTTTAGCCACGCGAACTACTTCTGCAAGTTTTCGAGCCTGCATTGTTGCCGCACGGGAAGCCTGATCAACTAGCGCTTGATTGTGACGATCGGTTTCGATTGTCCTTTCGGCATTCACGATTGCCAAACGAGTTTGCGCAAGTGTTTGAGGAGAATATTTAGCTGCATTTTGTTTTTCTGCATTACCTAAAAGAATTCGGGCTTCGTTTAGTTTTACTGCTTTTATCGAAGCTAACTCTAAATTTAGATATTCAGACTGAAGTTCGGTAAGATCGCGAGTATTTGCTTTTGATGTACCAGCTTTAAAATCTTCAGTTAGATCTATCAATTTAACATCGGCTGCTTTGAAGCCAGATTTTGCTACAACCGGTGCTTGAGCATTAACCGCTGCACGGCGAGCTTCCAGAATCGGCGCTAGAATAGTTGCGGATTCACCAGCGATTTGCTCGGCTTTATCCAAGTAACCATTCGCCCACTCGATATCTTCTTTAACTTTCGAAGTAGACTTTCCTTTTTCAGAAGCTTTGCGTGCATCGCTTAAACGAGCTTCGGCTTTAGAAAAGTATCTTGGTGCAACAACGTCGATTTGTTGTTGGCGATCAGCATTCAGCCGATCTTGGGTTCTTTGGATTTCAGCAACGGGATCAGCAGTTTCAGGTAAACTTGCTTTTTGAACATCTTTCGATGCACAAGAAACAGCCATAGCTGAACCTACTAAGATCATTGCGAACGCTTTACGTGAACGGTTAAAATTCAGAGACAAATTTTGTAGCATATATAAAACTCCTTTTTTCCATAGCCTGATCGTGCAATGCTGGTACCAGGGGTGAAAAGCCTCCCCGTGAATTAGGTTTCTTCATGTGGGGATTAACGCCTCAACTTATTTTAGTTTACGGAATTAATCTACAATTCCTCTGTGAAAAAACATGCTTACTTATTAAGCGGAGTATATAGATGTCAGCAATTTCATTATCATGGATTTTTCTAATTTTTGCTGGTTTAGCGGAAGTTCTTTGGTCTTATTACTTGAAACAGTCCGACGGTTTTTCAAAACTTTGGCCTTCCGTTTTTTTTGCACTTGCTCTGTTGTTAAGCATGACTTTGCTTGCGCTGTCATTGCGAAGTTTGCCTTTAAGTTTAGCTTACCCAGTTTGGACAGGAATCGGGGCGGTCGGGGCTGTATTGGTCGGATACGCGTTCTTCAATGAAGGACTTGGTAATTACAGGCTACTTTTTGTGAGTTTAATCCTGATCGGAGTTATCGGTTTGAAAGTTGTGGAATAATTTGACCGGTCCAGCGTCATGATGACGATGGGTGTTGTTGTAGTTCCCAGACATTTCTTGAAAAATAACTCTATGGACTCTTTGTTTGCCCTGCATCTGTTGGATTCACATCCAGAAGATGTGGATCTTGCCCAAAAAATTTTTGAAGACTCATTAGTTTTTCTAAATCGTATTGAAGGTCATACTTCAGTGCCAGATAACGTTGCTTCCGAATGCATGGAATCTCTACCTCAAGGTGTTTCTGCCGATAAAAAACGCACCTTTGTTTTAATTTCTGAAAAAGGTGTTAGTGCTTATTACGAATATTTAGTCGATTTCCCAGAATCTGAAATTTGCTACCTTGGACTTTTATTAATTCCTGAAAAATTTCAGCGGCAAGGTTTAGGCCGCCAAGCGATGTCAATCATCGAGCGTCAGTTTAGAATAGTACATAAAGCACGAAAAATTAAATTAGCCTACGTTGCTTGCAATGGAACGGTGGGTGAGTTTTGGGAAAAAATGGGTTTTACAGAATGTGCACCACGACAACCCTATGAACATGGTGATATTCATTCAGAATATGTTTTCATGGAAAAGAATCTTTATCATAATTAATTGATCATCACGGAGGACAGTGTGGCTAACGAAAAAATTGTTGAATGTTTAAATGAAATTCTAGAACACGAGTTAGCAGGCGTTGTCCGTTACACTCATTATGCGCTGATGGTCTTTGGGCATAACCGCATTCCAATTTGTTCTTGGTTACGAACACAAGCCCAAGAATCACTTGCTCATGCGGATCAAGTGGGCGAGCACATCACTTCTTTGGAAGGCCACCCTTCTTTACGAATTGGTAAGTTGTTGGAATCTAATACTCACCGGATTAATGATATTTTAAAAGAAAGTCTTGATCACGAAAAAGGACAGGTAGCTTTGTACATCAAGCTGTTAGGAATCGTTCAAGATAAATCTATTATGCTTGAAGAGTTTGCACGAACAATGATTGCTGAAGAAGAAGTACATATTTCTGAAGTTCAGAAAATGTTGCGCGAATCTAAATAGTTTTTCTAATCTATTTATTCATAGATCCAAGTGGACCCTTGGATCTATTTTTTTAAACTCTGTTGAAGTACATCATACCCATTTACATAAGCCATAAATTCATCAGCTTGAGTTGTCGTTCCAACTGCCTTATTTAGATTTTTTGCAGTACACGAGCCTGCTTGATAAATTCCGCCCAGCTTATTACAGCTAAACTCAACGGCACAGGATTTAAAATTACATTGAATGGCAGGGCCTTCCAGCAAAGAAGTGTAAGTGCGAGAACCACCTTGAAGAGCCGTTTCCATTGCTTGGTAACACTCTTTAGTTAGTTGCCGATTCTTAGAAGGTGGACAAATAAAATCTTTCGCGGCCTCGATAAAATCCTGGCGGGGACTATTAAAGTTTAAGGGTTTGGTCGTTAACTCATACATCAACGATAAGGCCATGCGGCGCTGACATTCAGATTCTGAATTATTAATGCAAAAGAATTTATAAAAACCAAGGCCCGCTGAAGTCATCTTTCCCCAATGGCCGTTATAACCTGTATTCTCGGGGCGCATTCTAAAACAACCACCTTGTTCGCACTGAACTGGATTAGGAAAACTGATTTTATTTATTTTTGCCCAATCTAAATTAGGGATACCTGGCGCCCACTCTGGAGCTTTCAATGGATCGAAAACATAAAACTGTCCAACATCATGAATGCGTTCAAACCTTGAACCGGTAAATGCCCCGGCAACTGGAATTCCCCACTTTTCAGATATTAACGGAGCAATCACCCAGCCTGCATTGCAACCATGAATAAATAAAAATGCATTACCGGTAAAGTTTGGTTTCAATGTCCAGACAGCTGGCTTTAAAAAATCAAAACGAAATCCATCTCCGTCAGTTTGTGAACCCATGTGGGGCGAGTTGTGACCAAAGAAATGAAGGGATTCAATTTTTTTAAACTTTGAAATTTCAGGAAGAATAGAGTCCGTAAAAAATTTGACGGTTTCATTTCTTTTTATAATCGTGACTCCGCGATTCAACAATTTTATTTCATTTCCGGCATTTTCAAATACAGAAAGTAAAATTACTTGATGAGTAGGATTTACGGCCTTGATTCTTTGGCCAATGCTGATCGCTGAATACTGGGGTAAAAGACCCAAATCTGTCCCACGCCCAGACACCAAAATATGGGTCGTTTTGGTTAAGTCTAAAGTCGTATCCTGAACCAACCCGACAAAATAAGCCTGCGCCGACGATATAGT
>JAZKJI010000101.1:523-1687 GCA_040384405.1 Bdellovibrionota bacterium | reverse complement strand
CGATCCTTACGAGAGATGAGGCGCTCTTTTGCAAATTCAGTACTGTATTCCGGATGACCCTGCATCGTCAGAATATGATCTCCTATTTGAAACATTTGAAACTCGCAAAATTTATCCTCGGCTAAAAGTTTCGCGTGTTTTGGAATTTTCACAACTTGGTCTTGGTGACTGAATAATAAACTCACCTGTTCTAAAGCTGGCTTCATCCATTTTTGAGGTTGGGAAATTTTGAAGTTCTTTACCCCAACTCCCCACCCTTTTGGACTTTTAATGGCCTCGCCGCCCAATGCGGCTGCGATAACCTGGTGGCCAAAACAAATTCCCACTGTCTTTTTTTGATCTTTATCTAACTGAACAATAAGTTTTTTCAAATCATTGATCCATGAATCCGGATCGTAAGCAGCCTTTGGACTGCCAGTGATAATCCACGCCTCGCACTCATCAATACTTTTTGGCCATTCACCCAAAGCAATGTCGTAATTCTTTACGGTTTTATCGGGAAACGCTTTTTTTGCAAACTGCATAATCAGCCGGCCGTACTCGTCTTGATAAGTACCTGGGGTAGGATCAAAATGATAAGCGTTTAAAATTCCGATCATGTTTAGAATGCCTTTTCAAATGCTGCAGCGAAATCTTTTTCAACGACAGGAATCATGTTGTTACCGTGGCAGGGATCCAATATCGCCTTGTGGGTTAACTTTTCTAACTGATCTTTTTTTACGCCGTGGTTTGAAAGTCCAAATTTTATCCCCAGGCTGCTGAAAAAATCCTGGCAGGACTGTGCCAACGTTCCTTTTGCCATTCCCCGTTCTTGAAACAACTTTCGCACATTTTCGATTCGTTTTCTTTGCTCGGTTTTCAAATTTGATTTTTCCAAAAATTCAATCACGGTTGGTAACAAGACAGCATTAGCCAATCCATGATGAAGTCCACATTCCGAAGATAAAGGATGTGCCATAGAGTGAATCATACCCAAACCTTTTTGAAATGCTGTTGCCCCCATAGTTGCCGCCATTAGCATTTTAGCCCGTGCATCCAAATCATTTCCGTCTTTATAAACTTTAGGCAAATTATCTAAAATCAATTCTAGACCTTGAAGAGCAATTCCATCGGCCATCGGATGAAACGACGGTGCAAAGTACGCTTCCAAATTATGTGTAAAAG
>JAZKJI010000101.1:0-513 GCA_040384405.1 Bdellovibrionota bacterium | reverse complement strand
AAAAGCGTCCAATCCCGTCGCAACCGTAATGTGCGGTGGAAGTCCTACGGTAAGTTCCGGATCAAGCACCGCAATCTTTGGCATCATGGTCGGATGAAACAAAATCGTTTTATCATTTGTCGCTTTAATGATGATGACACTGGAGCGGCCCACTTCACTGCCCGTACCGGCCGTTGTTGCAATCGCAAAAAGTGGTGGAAGTGGTTTTGTAATTAAAGCATCCCCGCCTTTAGTATCATCGTATTGCGCTAACGGTTCCGCGTGATCAACCAAGATCATCATGGCTTTTGCCGCGTCCATGGGACTTCCACCGCCCAACGCGACGAAGCCTTCGCAATTTTCCTGCTTGTAAACCTTTGTGCCCTTAAGAACATCCTCTTCCAAAGGATTCGGATGAACATCACAGAAAGAAACTACTTTTACTCCGGCACTTTCAAATAAATCAGCCGTTTGACGAACCATTCCCAGCTTTTCCAAATTTGCGCGAATGGCAAATTGCACCATGGGTGCCGG
>JAZKJI010000100.1:0-2238 GCA_040384405.1 Bdellovibrionota bacterium | reverse complement strand
TTCTTTTCGGTCAGCCGTTTTATCAAGAATAAATTTAATGTAACGCTTTTCCATTTCTTCCAACGTTGGTAGGGCCCCGGATTGGCTGGAAGCAAAAAATTCATCAACATTTTCGTTCTTTGATTTTGGAAGGTCGCCGATATCTATGATTTCCGCACGTGCCAAAACCACTGCACGTTCAATAATATTTTCTAACTCCCTGACGTTACCTTCCCAGAGCATTTCCATTAATGAATTCATCGCGGAATCAGAGAAGCCTTTAACTTTAGAATTATTTTGTTCCGCATATTTCTGAAGGAAATGATGTGCGAGCAGCGGGATGTCTTCCCTGCGATGTCGTAGCGGCGGAATCACAACTGGGATGACGGACAGACGGTAATAAAGGTCTTCCCGGAATAAGTTATTTTTTATCGCCTGCTTTAAATCTTTGTGGGTGGCAGCGATAATGCGGACGTCGACGTCCTTATCAAAATTATCCCCCACCGCGCGAATTTTACGTTCTTGAATCACCCTGAGGATTTTTGATTGGAGAGCTAATTCCATATCGCCGATTTCGTCCAGAAAAATAGTGCCGCCTTCGGCCTCTTCAAATAATCCACGTTTTTTATTAATCGCGCCAGTAAAAGAGCCTTTGGCGTGACCAAAGAGTTCGCTTTCTAACAATGAAGCGGGAATGGCTGTACAGTTGATAGCCACAAATTTTTTGTGGCGGCGGAGACCTTCATCATGGATAGCACGAGCCACGCGTTCTTTTCCTGTACCACTTTCGCCAGTGATCAATACCGTTGCATTGGCTTGAGCAACGCGGCCGATCAGATCAAAAACCTCTCGCATGCTTTCTGACTTACCGATGATGCGAGCAAAGGAGTGGGTTTTGTTAATTTGTCTTTGAAGCTTAAAGTTTTCTAAAAAAAGATCGCGGTATTTTAAGGCCCGCGCGATCGTGACACTCATTTCGCCTAACTTGAAAGGCTTGGTCACATAATCAAAAGCACCTTTTCTTATGGCGTTGATCGCGGTTTCAATTGTGCCGAAAGCAGTAATCATGATGATAGGTACATTGGGTGCTAACTCTTTAAATTTTCCAGAAAATTCAATTCCATCCATTTCGGGCATATGCAGGTCAGTGATTACTAAATCGAGCTGGCCGGGCGATAATTTATCGTGGAAGTCACCAAACTCGCCTTTGTTCAATCGTTCTAGGGCGTCTTTGGCTAATTTGGATTCGCTGACTCTATAGCCTTCGCCCAGTAAAAAGTCCTTAACCATCGAGCGCATAGCATCGTCATCATCAATAACTAAAATGTGGTGGGAATTAGACATAACTTCCTTTACTAAACTATCGTAGACCGATTTATATAATATCCAGACGTATTGGTCATGTCGAATATCTAAATTTATTTTTTATTATTTTTGTTGTTCATGACAAGGACGGGACAGGGTGCTTGCAAAATCACATCACGGCTAATACCGCCTAAAATAGCTTGGGAAAGTGGCCCTCCGCTTGTTGTAAGTGCGATTAAGTTTACTTTATTTTTTCGCGCAAAATCTACAGCTTGCTCTTGAACTGGCTTGTTCTGATTTTCAGTTACATAAACACTTTCGATATTTCCTTTTTTTAGATGCTTCATAAAAAGTTCTGCAGAGTAAAGTCGTTCATTGATAACTGTTTTCTTTAATTTTTCATATTGAGCGATTTCCCCTGGCAGATATTGAATCAGATCTTCCTTTGAAATTCGAAAAAATGGGGTCTGGTTAAAAACAAAAATTTTCGCACCCAGATTTTTAACAATCGGCTTTAATAAGGTAAGCGCCCTTTTTGATTCTACGCTAAAGTCGGTAGGAAATAGAACGGAAGATATTTTTGTTGAACATATTGCTTTTGAATTTAATAGCACGACAGGAACATGCGAAACCGATATTAAAGTTTCCGCAAATCCACCTAGGCGGAGAGGGTTAAACGATTTCGTAGCTCTAGTATTTGCAAAAATAAGTATTGCGCGATTTGTTTTAGCGTACCTGGCGAGTTCCATGGCTAAATGTCGATTTGATGTTGAAGGAGTAAGAATGACCTTAGCCGGCAGAAATCCAGCCACTGGCAATTTTTTAAGATAACGACTTGCCGAGTGACTTGCCATTTCCTTCAAGGCACTGACCCAAGGGAAAGGTATGATGAACGGTACGTTCGCAAACGAAGTGGAACACATATAAATTGGTTGCACCGGGCAGTTTAATAAT
>JAZKJI010000099.1:0-7432 GCA_040384405.1 Bdellovibrionota bacterium | reverse complement strand
GATTACAGTTTAAATAACCAGTTAGATCGTAACGAACAAAACATTGCGACAACTGCGACGAATTTGGACATTGATTACCGCAATAATATTTTTAATCCCACTTCAGGAAATTACACTCGTTTGACGTTTGAATACAGTCATCCTGACTTTGGCGGAAATTATACAATTAATTATTGGAAAACCGTTGAAAGTTTCACGTACTATAAACCATTTTGGAAAACTTGGAATTGGGCTCAACTATTTCGGGCCGGGTATTTGTATAATTTAAGTGATCTGAATGAAGGTGGCGTTCCCTATGATAAAAAGGGTTTCGTTCTGGGTGGACAATCTTCTGTCAGAGGCTTTCAAGCAGGAACCCAAGAAGCGTTTCCTAATCGCCGCCAGTTAGGTTTGAATCGGGAAACCACTTACTATTTGAAAACTCGTTCAACAATGTATCTCGTGAAATCTGAAATTAGATTTCCAATTTTTGGAAACGTCGGTGGCGCTCTGTTCTATGATGGCGGTTACGTCGACGTAGAAGGACTCCAGTTCGATGATTACTACCGGGATGCTGCGGGAATAGGCATTAGATATAATACTCCGGTCGGTCCATTCAATTTAGAACTCGGTCATAAACTTGATCGCCGCGATGGTGAAGACGCTTGGGTTTTCCACTTGAGCATAGGAACCTTCTAAGTTAGTTTGGGATGTTTTTACACATCCTAAAGTTTACTTGAGAGGTTCAATGAAAAAGCATCTCGTTCGGGTCTACCCTTCCAAAGAAAAATTAGAACGTCGCGACCAACTTGCCTGGAAAATGGCCGAAGTTGCCACTGATCCAGTAGCAATTTCTGACGCGGTCATCGATATGGTGATTAATCGAATTATTGATAATGCATCAGTCGCGATTGCCGCTGCCAATCGCCGCCCTGTGGCTAGCGCACGTGCTATGGCGCTTTCCCATCCAAGACCAGGTGGCGCAACCGTATTTGGAATGCCCAACAGCCAACGTTTTTCTTGCGAGTGGGCAGCATGGGCAAATGGTACTGCGGTAAGGGAACTTGATTTCCATGATACTTTTTTAGCCGCAGATTATTCCCACCCTGGTGATAACATTCCGCCGATATTAGCGGTTGCCCAACAAAAGCACAAAAACGGATCAGAACTAGTTCGCGGAATCGTAACGGGCTACGAACTACACGTTAATTTAGTAAAAGCGATTTGCCTGCACGAACATAAAAAAGATCATATTGCTCATTTAGCTCCGGCAGCGGCAGCTGGTATCGGAACATTGCTTGGTCTAACAACTGATCAAATTTATCAATCGATTCAACAAGCAGTACATGTGTCATTCAACACGCGACAATCACGTAAGGGCGAGATCTCTTCTTGGAAAGCGTACGCGCCAGCGCACGCGGGAAAATTAGCAATCGAAGCCGTTGATCGTTGCATGCGCGGTGAAGGCGCACCTTCACCAATTTATGAAGGTGAAGATTCAGTATTGGCTTATATGCTTTCTGGAAAAGATGCGAGGTACGAAGTTCCATTGCCAGAACGCGGAGAAGGCAAGAAAGCAATTTTAGAAACTTACACCAAAGAACACTCGGCCGAGTATCAATCTCAAGCTTTGATCGACCTTGCTGCCCGAATGCGGCCACACATCACAAACTTTGATGATATCGAAGAAGTTGTAATCCAAACTTCCCATCACACTCATTATGTTATCGGGACCGGCGCTGGCGATCCTCAAAAAATGGATCCGAATGCTTCCCGTGAAACTCTTGATCACTCGATCATGTATATTTTTGCGGTTGCACTTCAGGATGGAACTTGGCACCACGTTCATTCTTATGCTCCTGATCGTGCGCAACGGCCGGATACAGTTAAGTTGTGGCATAAAATCAGAACCGTGGAAGATCCCAAGTGGACCGAGATGTATCACAATCCCGATCCCGATAAAAAACGATTCGGTGGCCGCGTAGAAATTAAATATAAAAACGGATTACTTTACGCAGACGAATTAGGACTAGCAAATGCCCACCCTGCCGGAGCTAAGCCTTTTCACCGCGCTGATTACATCCGAAAATTTGATACACTGACTGACGGAATTATCACTAAGGAAGAGCGCAATCGTTTCATCACATTGTGTGAAAACTTGCCGCAGTTAAGTGCGTCCCAAATCCAAGAGCTAAACGTACAAATTACTTTAGAGCGATTAACTCATCACGAACGTGACGAGAGAGGTATTTTCTAATGTTATTCGCACAAACATCCGCGTCGGAAAAAAGAAAAAAATTACGAACCGGATTAAAGAGTGGGAAACTTTTACGTTTCCCTGGTGCGTTTTCTCCACTTTCCGCATTATTGATCGAGAACAAAGGTTTTGATGGGGTTTATATTTCGGGTTCCGTTCTTTCAAATGAACTAACTTATCCCGACATTGGACTTACGACGATGACCGAAGTCACTCAGCGCGGCCGTCAGATTGCCCGGGTGACTACCCTCCCAAGCATTATTGATATCGATACGGGATTTGGTGAACCAATGAATGTTACCCGTACCGTAATGGAAATGATCGACATGGGATTAGCAGGATGTCATATCGAAGATCAGATGAATCCAAAACGTTGCGGTCATTTGGATAACAAGGCTTTGTTAGATACCCACGAAGTAACTAAAAAGGTTAAAGCCGCGGCTGCGGGAAAAAAGATCGACGGAAATTTTCTTATCATCGCGAGAACCGATGCTCGCGCTTCTCTTGGTTTACAAGCTGCAATTGATCGCGCAAAGGCCTATGTCGATGCGGGTGCTGAAATGATATTCCCCGAAGCCCTTCAAGACGAAAAAGAATTTGAAGCATTTCGAAAAGCGATATCCGTTCCACTGTTGGCGAACATGACCGAGTTTGGAAAGTCGAAATTACTTACCTCTGATGAATTGCAAAATCTGGGATACAATCTGGTTATCTATCCCGTGACATTGATGAGACTAGCCATGAAAGCCATGGAACGAGGCCTAGATGAACTTCGTACCGTGGGTCATCAAAATAATATTATTGGTGATATGCAAACCCGAAAAGAACTTTACGAACTGACTCGCTATGAACAGTACAACGAATATGACCAATCGATTTTTAATTTTAAAGTTTAATTAAAGTAACAGGTAAGGAGTATCCATGTCCCAAGATTACGTTAACCCCGATTACGTCGCTGAACCAGAAAAAGTAAATACCAAAAGAGGCCTTGAAGGTTCGGTCATCGATATCTCCAGCGTTTCTAAAGTAAATGCCGAGACAAATTCCCTGATCTACCGTGGTTACCCAGTTCAAGACCTTGCCGAAAATTGCAAATTTGAAGAAGTGGCATACCTAATGTATAAAGGCGAACTTCCAAATGCCACTGAACTTGCTACCTTCGAAAAACTTGAAAGATCTTATCGCGATATCACTAAAGAGTGTCTTGGTGTTATTAAATCTTTACCAAAAAAGTGCCACCCAATGGATTCAATCCGCACGGCAGTTAGTTTTGTTGGATGCGAAGATGAACGCGTCTGGGATGCAACTCCCGCGACAAACTTTGATAAAGCAGTTCGCTTACTAGCTAAAATTCCTGTTATGATCGCAGCGGATTATCGTTTTAAAAAAGGTTTGGATTTTATCCCGCCTAAATCTGATCTTTCATTGTCAGAAAACTTTTTTAATATGTGCTTCGGAAAAGTTCCCGCACCGGAAGTTGTTAAAGCTTTTGATGTCAGCTTAATTCTTTATGCTGAACACAGTTTTAATGCTTCAACATTTACTTCCCGAGTTGTTACCTCCACAGAGTCAGATTTGTATTCAGCTACAGTTGCGGGAATTGGCGCACTTAAAGGGCCACTTCATGGCGGAGCAAATGAACAAGTTATGCATATGATGTTGGAAATCGCAGATCCGAATAAAGCTGCGGATTGGATGACTAACGCTTTGGCGATGAAGAAAAAAGTAATGGGCTTCGGACACCGAGTTTACAAAAAAGGTGATAGCCGAGTTCCTACCATGAAAAAATATGCTCAAAAAATGGCAGAATTTATTAAAGAGCCAAAATGGATGCAAATGTACGATGCTTTGGAACAAGTGATGGTAGATAAAAAGAAAATCTATCCTAACCTGGATTTCCCGGCGGGACCTGCATACTATATGATGGGATTTGAAATTGATTTCTTTACTCCAATTTTCGTAATGGCAAGAACCACTGGCTGGAGCGCGCACATTATGGAACAAGCGGGAAATAATCGAATCATTCGCCCATTAAGTGAATACGTGGGATCAGCTCAGCGATCGGTAAAACCTCTTAGCGCTCGATAAAGGAAATATCATGCATAAGTTTTCAAAGGATTGGATACGAAAAGCAGTACGCAGTTTTTACTGTACCGCAACCCTGGTTACACTTGGTTGCGCGAGCTCAGGCCCAAGCACCTCGGTAAATACCCCGGTATCGCCGCGGGGATCTTACGGTGAAACAAGCAAAATTAATTCTTCATCTGCCGATGGAAATTCTAAAATTTCTGATCGCAAAAATCCGGTGATTCCAAGAGGTATTGACTATACGGTGCCCCCTGCTCGAATCGCGTTTGGCTCTTGTGCAGATCAAGACAAGCCTCAACCAATCTGGACGGCGATCTTAAAAGAAGAACCAGACATGTATATCGCTGCTGGAGACAACGTGTACGCAAGTGCTCCTGGCCAAACTCCCATCAGCGAACAGTATATCAAATTAGATCAAATTCCTGAATACCGTGAACTACGCGAAGACGTACCGATGATGGCAATTTGGGATGATCATGATTACGGAATGAATGATGGTGGCCGAGAAAATCCAGAAAAAGAAATCGCAAAGCGTGATTTTTTAAACTATTGGGGTTATGTCAAAGACAGTATCGCCTTAGGCCAAGGGCCATTATACCATGCAAAAATGATCGGTGGACCGATCTATCAAAGGATCGAAAAAGTTCGTCGGGGCCGCAAACGGAAAGCCCGCAAAGCAAGAATCGTTTCTAAACCTGGATCTTCAGTTCAAGTTATCATGCTTGATACAAGATGGAATCGAACTCCTCTTTTAAAAGCTGAAGGCAATGACCCGTTAAGAAAATATTTACCTAATACCGATCCGAAAGCGACGATCCTTGGAAATGAACAATGGAGTTGGCTCGAAGACCAAATGGCGAAACCCGCCGATATTAAAGTTTTGGTAAGCTCCATTCAAGTCATCGCCGAAGGACACGGTTTTGAAAAGTGGGGAAATTTCCCATTAGAGCGAGACCGGTTATTTGAATTAATTAAAAAAACAAAACCTAAAAATTTGTTTATCATCAGTGGTGACCGTCACCTCGGAACAATTGCTAAAACTGAAATTCCGGGCTGGGGAACTCTCTACGACATCACTGCTAGTTCACTTAATAAACCAAGTAATTTGGAAGAATCGGATTCTGCGTATGTCGGAGCTTCATATCAAAAAGAGAATTATGGTCTGGCAACGATCGAATGGGAGAAAAAAGAAATCTCATTAGAGTTGAAGGATCTTAACGGTGGGACCGTAAATACCGTAAAGATTCCGCTTAAATAGCCTCTTAACGCCCCTAGATTAATTCTAGGGGTTGACTAATTCTAAGTTTAGAACTATTCTAAATTCTATGAAAACGATATGCATTCAGCCCCACCAAATCGAAGAAATCTTAGTTAAGGCCGGCGTTCAGCCGACTCTTCAGCGAATCGCACTTTGCCGTTACGTATTATGTGAAGCAAACCACCCCACTGCTGATGATGTAAAGGCGTGGGCGCAGGATAATTTAGATAAGGTAAGCCAAGCCACAGTTTACAACACATTAGGTAAACTTGTTGAAGTAGGGCTACTTAAGTCCTTCCGCTTCCCCCACTCTGAAAAAATTGTTTACGATCAGAATGTGCAAGAGCACTATCATTTTCTGGACGAGATCACCGGTAAACTGGTGGATATCGACACCGAAGAAGTTGACGTTAGTGTTACCCTTCCCCGGAAATACAAAGTTAATGGGATGGACGTGATTTTTAAAGGAATTATTAAAGAGCGCGCTTAAGTTTTAGAATTTGTTATTAAAAATGATTAAGAAAAAGTTTAAACAACCAAAAAGGAGTATTTAAAATGTTAGGCATCGGACAAAAGTTCCCTGAATTTAAAGCAGACGCATGTGTTTCCCGCGATAAAGGTAAAGAGTTCTCTGAAGTTTCCAACAAAGATATGAAAGGCTCATGGTCTTGCGTATTTTTCTGGCCACTTGATTTTACTTTTATCTGCCCGACGGAAATTGCAGAGTTTAACAAAGAATTAAAAAATTTCCAGGCTCGCGAAACAAAACTATTCGGTGCAAGCACTGACAGTAAATTTGTTCACTTAGCGTGGAGAAACAACCACGAAGACCTAAAAAATCTTGGTTTTCCAATGATCGCAGACAACAAAAAAGAACTTTCAAGCGCATTAGGTATTTTGCACGCTCAGGACTTAGTTCCACTTCGTGCGACTTACATCGTTGATCCAGACGGTATCATCCGATGGGTTTCCGTAAATGATTTGTCAGTAGGAAGAAACGTTAAAGAAGTTATCAGAACTCTTGATGCTCTTCAAACAGACGAGCTTTGCCCATGCAATTGGGAAAAAGGTCAGGCAACTCTTTAATTAGACCCCGGGACTAATTGGTCCCGGCCGTTTTATCGAGGGCATGCAAGCATGCCTTCAATTAAACCGGTCGAAAGGAAATATATGACTACGACAGTAGAACAATTTCTAGAAACAAATTATTCGGGCTTTGATAGCACAATTTATCGTGATCTCAGTTTAAATTTAACAAAATTACTTACTGACGGCCCGCTCAGCGAACAAGAACGGTTCATGAATCTGCTGGCCATATCGACAACTTTAGAAAATCAAGATTTCATGAAATGGGCCGCACAATCCTTAAAAGATCTTGGCGTCGAAGAAAACGTTATCCGCGAATCCACTGAAGTTGCCGGGATTATGGGAATGAATAACGTCTATTACAAGTTTCGTGGCTATCTACCGGAAGAAGTAAAAGAAAATTACTCCCGCGCGGGCCTTCGAATGCAATCATTAATGAAACCAGTCACCGGAAAAGCAAATTTCGAAATGATGGCGATGAGTGTTTCCATTATTAATGGATGTCCTGTTTGTATTTCAACTCACGAAAAATCTTTAACGGAGTTGGGAGTTACTGCGGACAAGATTCATGAGTTAGCAAGGATGGCTGCGGTGACTAAAGGGTTGAGTACTTTAAAGAAGACTAAATTAATATTCTAAATTTGTCGCACGAACTTGTATTTCTCGGGACCGTTGGTCGCAGCCGTAGCCGTTCGTCGCACCCGTTCCCGCAATTGGAGATTTTGGAAAATATTTTTCTTTTTGGGAGCCGGGCATCGTGCCCT
>JAZKJI010000098.1:6688-7043 GCA_040384405.1 Bdellovibrionota bacterium | reverse complement strand
TACCTCCGAAAAGCAATAATACAATTACAAGGATGATCGCAATTTCTGCGCCTCCAAGGCCCAGGGCTAATATTGTTGTATTTAACATGATATTTTAGTTAAAGTTGAGTTTTATCTGTTTCTATTCTTGTGTTCTGGTTATCATTTTCCGCCACAGGTTCTGTTTTATCAAAATTTATAGCGCTTTTTTCGGTATCACCTGCATACATATGCTCACTTACTTCAGGTTCTGAAGGATGGTAACGATTGTTATTATTATGATCACTGATCATCGAATCAACCTCTTCAACTATACCTACGGAGTTTATGTTACGATGGATTTCTCTTTTCACTCCTTCAGATGCATCTTTAAATT
>JAZKJI010000098.1:5983-6619 GCA_040384405.1 Bdellovibrionota bacterium | reverse complement strand
CTTTTCCCAGTCCCCTTGCCAGTTCAGGCAGTTTTTTACCTCCAAATAACAAAAGTACAACAGCCAAGATAAGCATTATCTCGCCTCCACCCATGTTCAGGAAATCTATTAATGTTCCTCTATACATCTTCTTCTCTATTTTTATTGTATTGTGTACAAACTTAGATAAAATTTTTATCGATCTCTAAGTATTTATTGTTCAATTTTTTATTTAGCAATCCAGGCTTCTGGAATTGCAGCAGGGTACTGGCGAGGGGGCGCAAAAGTCCCAGGACCTAACGGAACAAGTTTTGGTTTCAGGTTTTGCTGACCAGGAAACTGAAAATGATTTTCTGGTTTTAATCCCTTAGGTGGTTGATCCGGAGCCACCGTCTGATCAGGATAAGATATTACCATCGTCTCTTCGGTATTATCCAAGCTCTTATTGCCGCGAAGATATTCACTCAGAGTTTCGGAATGGGCCTTACGCATTTGCCGATAACCGCGAGCTTCTTCTTCGTAGGTGGTCATTAAGAATTTTCTTAAATCCGAGCGCGTATAATTATATTGTATTTTTATCTGGCGCAAATCACCACTGAGTTCAGATACAGAGTGGTAGCCAAACATTGACTCGGTATTCAAACATCGCAAAATAAG
>JAZKJI010000098.1:3148-5973 GCA_040384405.1 Bdellovibrionota bacterium | reverse complement strand
AAAAATATCATCGGTCGGTAATACTTTGCCTTCAAGGTAACGTTTAGGTGATGCATAGTGCGGATTTCGAAATTCAGTGTTTTTCGGATTTTCTTGAAACGACGATAACCCGAAATCAATCAGTTTAATTCCGCCTTCAAAATTTAAAAGAATATTTCCCGGAGTTAAATCACCATGAATAACTTCACGAGGCTCTCCAGTTTCAGGATCTTGGAATCTGTGCAGATATTCTAATCCCTCTAAAATTTCGCAGGCTATGTGAATTGCTAAACCTAAATTCCAAGTTTGGCCTTTGGAAATATCATTGATTAATTTTTTTAAAGTCAGTCCTTCAACGTATTCCAAAACCATATAGTATTTGTCGTCTTCGCGGCCAAGCTCGTAAAACGATGCGATCAAATCATGTCGAAGATTTGAAATCAGTTTGGCTTCTTTTTTTAAGTGCTGAACAAGCTCAATTTTATGTAATTTATCCGGTAATGTCTTGATCGCGAATTGCGTAAGAATGCCATCAGAACTTTGTTTGTAAGCAACAAACACTTGTCCCATTCCGCCTTCCCCAATTTGCTTGAGAAGGTAGTAAGGTCCTAATTTCTGAATATTAGCTAAAGACATGATATTTCTATCGGATTTTAAAAATATAAATTAACGATTAGTTAGTTAGAAACAGCCAAGATGACATTCAAAGTTCCGAGCTTTAAAAGGCAGGTCGAGGCCGCAAGTTTAGTCTCTACGTGAGACACTTTGACTAACTCGGTTGGCAGGGTGGGCGATTGCGCAGGAGCCGTCATATCCGAGTTCGATTTTCTCCAAACTTCTTTAAGATTTTCGGGCGCAATACTTCCAAAAGAAGTGCCCGAAGTAGAACCCAAATCTTGAAGTCCAATTTTTCCATTGCGATCGACCGAGATCAAACAGTGCCCTAACTTTTGTCCAGGAACAAAACGGCTTATACTGGGATTGTCCGAAAATAAATAAGAGGCGCGCAATCCATGGGATTCTTTAATTGTCTTCAAACAAGTCGCCCGATCCAGAAATGGCTCGGAATTTCGTCCGATTATTATTCGGCAGGGAATATCTTCTAAAGAAGTTTGAAGTGCCAAAGTCAAACGCGTGGACTCTTGAATTAAAATTGTAAAATGCTTTTCTAAATCGAATTCAGAATGAATATGCCGCGCTTTCCAGAGCGGACGCATTTCTTTGGAAGTAATAAAATTAACTCCGGCTGATTCCAGAAGATTGCCGCCAGAAATATTATCTTCTGCACCCGGGGCAGCGATTCCGTATTCGATACGAACATTTTTTAAAGAATCTTCATCAACTGAATCTAGAGGAGCACCATCCGGCGAAAAATAATAAGCCTTCAATCTGCCTTGGTCCGTCAGCTCTTTTAAATCCCGGTAAATTGTTCGCATGAAACTGGCATCGCCTGCCTCTTTACTCATGCGAAGTGCCACTTTTTCCTGAATCTCTTTCGGCGAAGCTCGGCCAAGCTTTTGCAAAATTTCAAGAACGTGAATGATACGAAGACTTTTACTCACAAATCTTCTTTCGTCATTTTCCGATAGTTGGTTCCATTCCATCTTAAGGGTAGAATTGCGTTTTTAGATTTAATGGCAATGTCAGAAAAACCCATAGACTTAGTCTTGGTAATTATTAAAAACGCTTTGCCTTCGGAAGACTCCACGGGGCCGTTCGCAATAGATTTAATTTGTGATCCCTGTTGCTGAATAACAATTAATTGCTCTGCTGAAGCTGCGGCTTTTAGGCTTTTGAACTGAAGTCGTACCGTAAAAACATAGCTTTCTTTGTTTATACCGGTATCTCGGGGCTCGATCACAATTTCATTTAACTTGTGATCGGCGAACGTCAGAATATCTGAAATTAAACCGCTCGCTATCAGTTTGCGTCCTTTAGTTGACTGTTGGAATAAAACGATCCGAACGTTATGGGCTTTTGAATTATCGCAACTCTCAAAAGCAATTAGAAATTGATCATTGGCTTTGGGCACGGGAACCGGCGCCGACGGATCACTACAAAGTTCGATTTTTTCATTGGGAAACAAGTCTTTTAGTAGTTTGTTCACCGGAGCGGATGCCATCGAATAAGCTGAGACTGAAAATAGGAATAGGCACCCGACGACGGATTTCATAAAGGAATGTTCATTTGCGGACCGCCTTAAATCAACCCAGATATGGTAAATGCCACTTTTTTAAGCGGTTAACTATTCTCCATTGACTCTGAAAGCATCCCTAGATAATTGTAGCTTCTCTCTAAGAGCGCGGGAGTAGCTCAGTTGATAGAGCGATGCCTTGCCAAGGCATAGGTCGCGGGTTTGAGTCCCGTCTCCCGCTCCAAGTTTGGCCGTACCTATGTTCGTTATCACTCACCAAAACAGCAACTTTCTATGTTCTCCCCACGCTTCCGCGTAGGGCCCTGGTTTCACAATATCGTCCGAAAAAGCGTCGAACAGTAACGTTTGTCACGCGCTTGCATACGCAACCGCGCGCCAATCCGAACTAGTTTTTCGGACCGTAGGGCTGCAGGGGAAATAAGAACGTCGACATTGGAAAATGGATCGGCATACGGGACTCATGTTCGCGATTAGATGCTAAACGGCGGCGGGCCCTCATTTGGAAAAATAACCATGCCTTACAAATTTAATCATACCAAATCATACCAAAGGTAAAAGATTGTGTCCGTGGTGATGGCCAGAGAACTGGTTTATTGTCCGCTCATCCCAATTACGGGATCACAAAAAGGATTATTAAAAATGACAAAAACTTTAGCCAGAATGATCTGCCTGTTGTTACCAACCCTGGCGA
>JAZKJI010000098.1:0-3138 GCA_040384405.1 Bdellovibrionota bacterium | reverse complement strand
TTAGCAATAGAGCCGACAGAAGCAAGCCCGTTTTAAATCAGAAGGAACCCAACTGACATTGACACTTAACTCAATTTCCAATCGCGATCAGTTGATGAAAATTGTCGAGAGCGCACCGAATTTCAAGTCTGCTCCAAAATTCAATGGTTTTGCCAGCTGGAGATACATATCTGCTGATTCTGGAGTAGAAATTTATTTGAATGGTTTGGGAGCAGTAGAAATCAAATCTAAAGCCCTTGAATTCTTAAGCCAGTCTGCGGATGACGGATGTTTATTAACAGGCGACATTGCAAACGAAATTTTCGAAGCGTTGGCCGCCTCTAAATCTCCATTAGTTGCAAAAGTTAATTCAGCTATTCCAGGTGGAGTTCGAGTAAGCCTTCTAAATGGACGCTTATCTTGCAGAAATGACGATTCCTATGGAAATGTGGACAACAAAAAAGTGACTTGCAATACTTCTAATCATTAATCGCAATTCCCCGATGGCAAGCCGTCGGGGATTCTAATCAAATGGATTTAAGAGACTGGCGCCAAAACGCAAAACGGAACGGAAACGGTTTCGACGAACGCCAAACGGCGGCGGGAAAAATCTCCCAGACTTCAGAAAAACTAGCGGCTAAATAAAGTAAAGATCGAAGCCACTTGGGAAGGATACATTTTCCCATGGTTCATCTTGTGCTGCATCGCCTTGATGCTCAGACATAAAAGTAAAGCTACGAATATCCACGTCCATGAAGCTGGATCAAAATGCCTTAATTTAGACATTTTTGCTCCGGGCTTTAAATATCTGCCAATATTGATAGCCACTTAAAAGACTTAAAATCACTGATGCCCATAAGATGATGCGGCCTAAGTGATTAATATAATTAGCAGGTTCCGGCAGGGGATAAAGCATCAGGCAGGGAATTGCCACCATTTGAAGGGCGGTTTTCCATTTGCCGGTGGCTTTCGCATCCAAAATCACCCGTTCAGCAGCGGCAATTGATCTTAAGCCACCAATTATAGTGTCTCTTGCTAATAAAATGATCACGCAATAGGGATCAATTCTAAATTTTGCCACTAAAAGAATCAAAACACTGGAAACTAAAATTTTATCCGTTACCGGATCTAAAAATTTACCTTCCATGGATACCAGTCCCCATTTGCGGGCGTAGTGACCGTCGTAATAGTCAGTGATGGATGCGACGATGAAAAGCACGCTAGCGGCGAATGTAGAGAGTAAGGTGTCGAATTGAAAGAAAATGAAAAACAAAGGCACCACGTATACGCGGCTCATGGTCAGGTGTAAGGGAAGATTTCGTTTCCAATTTTCCATGCCGTGTCGTTTGCCTTTTTTATCAGTGAAACCAACGAAGTACCTCAATTAGTTAGGTCAATTCGATTTGATTGTCATTTAAAAAAAAGGCATTGTGGGGTGGATGTCGAATTTACCAATTAAGCTTCAGCGCCAGGTTCATTTTTACGAGACTGACGCTATGAAGGTTGTTCATCATACAAATTATCTTCGGTATTTTGAAGAAGGCCGGGTCGCGTGGGGGTTTGATCGTGGAATTATTTCCTTAACTCCCGGGGCCGACATTACCCATTTGGCGGTGTTAGATATTCGGGCCAGGTATTTAAAGCCTTTAATATTTGCGGATAAATTTGAAATTACAGTTCAAGCAAAGCTTGAACGATTGCGGTTAACCTTTCAATACCGGCTTATTCGTGACGGCGTCGTCACCACGGTCGGCGAATCGGTCCACGTTCCTTTGGGCGAGGATCTGAAATTGAAACCTTGGAATGAAACAGTAAAAAATATTTTTAGGAGTGAGGCATGGACAGAAACCTGGCTTTAGAATTTGTACGAGTGACCGAAGCAGCCGCACTTGCATGCAGCAGTTGGATGGGCCGCGGTGACGAAAGTGCCGCTGATGCCGCTGCCGTTGATGCCATGAGAAAAGCATTTGATAGCGTTTTCATCGACGGAACTGTCGTTATCGGCGAAGGCGAACGGGATGAAGCACCAATGTTATACATAGGCGAAAAAGTTGGCGCACGAACTCCTGAATCGCCACGGATTGATATTGCCTTAGATCCATTGGAAGGAACCACCATTTGCGCAAAAGGCGGAGTCGGAGCTATTTCCGTTGTCGCAGTTGCAGAAGAAGGTTGTTTTCTTCATGCGCCTGACACTTATATGGATAAGATTGCTTGCGGGCCTGCGGCCAAAGGAGTGATCGATATCGATGCGACTCCAACAGAAAATATTACTCGTGTTGCAAAAAAATTGGGAAAAGAAATCAGTCAAATGACGGTTGTTATTTTAGATCGTCCTCGGCATGCGGACTTAATTGCAGAAGTCAGGAAAATCGGAGCGCGTATCCAATTAATCGGTGACGGTGACGTGTCCGCAGCCGTGGCTTCGGGTTGGCCCGAGTCTGGGATTGATTTATTGATTGGAATTGGCGGAGCACCAGAAGGCGTAATTTCAGCTGCCGCAATGAAATGTTTGGGCGGCGATTTTCAAGGTCGTTTAAAATTCAGAAATGAAGATGAAAAAAAGCGCGCGATCAAAATGGGTGTTAAAGATTTAGATAAGAAATATACCATCGAAGAATTGGCAAAAGGTTCAGTGATGTTCTGTGCAACCGGTATTACTGATGGTCCTTTACTTAAGGGTGTGAAGTTTACCGCTCACCAAAGGGCAAAAACATCTTCTTTGGTAATGAGATCCAAAACGGGGACTGTAAGAATCGTCGAGGCCGAGCACAACTTGACTTTAAAAGATCTTAGGGGAAAATAAACCCACTATGGCAAAAGCATCAACAACAGAGTTATTCAATTGCACCCCTGAACAGTTTTATAAAATCGTTACTGATTATGAAAAATACAGTGAATTCCTGTCTGAAATTAAGTCCTGCAAGGTGATTAAAACCGAAGGTAAAAAGAAACTAGTCGAATACCAAGTTTCGGTTATCAAAAGTTTTACTTATAATATTTGGACAACGGAAGTCCCGTTTAAAACGGTCAGCTGGGAATTTGCATCCGGTGACGTATTTAAAACGATGAAGGGTTCTTGGAAATTGGAAGAAGAGGCGGGTAAATGCCGCGCTACTTACGATGTCGAAGCAACATTCGGAATGTTTGTTCCAGGTC
>JAZKJI010000097.1:0-11209 GCA_040384405.1 Bdellovibrionota bacterium | reverse complement strand
AATAATACTTTTGGATCCAAGTTTAACTTCTTGAAAGCTTGTCGTCGATAAAGCCGGGAAAACTGCAAAAACTAAAACCAATAATCCGCTGACCCAAGTCGCTTGAGTTCGCGAAAATGCTTTCACACTTTCTGTCAAATTTGAAACGACGTTTTCTAATAATCCTAAACTTGCATTTAACGAAGCTAAGTACAGGCATAAAAAGAAAACAAATCCGTACAGAGTTCCGCCCGGAAGTTCCAAGAAAAATTGAGGAACCACGTCGAATAGCAACGCCGGATCCGTCAGTGGACGATCGGTGGCCTTAAACGCTAATGGGAAAATTAATAATAATCCGATAAGGGAAATTGTCGTATCAACTAACCCTACCCTGAATCCCACGGTAGGAACGTGTTCGTGATCTTGAAGATAGGACCCAAAGGTTACTAAACTTCCAAAGCCCAATGACAGAGTAAAAAAGACGTGGCCTAAAGCGTGTGATAACGAAAAGTAAGTAAGCTTTGAAAAGTCCGGATAAAATAGAAATCTTAATACATCCCCTGAGGGTGTCAGTGATAGGGTCCGAACGACTAGGATCGCCACTAAGAACCCAAAGAACGGCATTACGTATCCGCTCCATTTTTCTAACCCGTCTTGAACACCTTTAAATAAAACGAACATGGCTATTAGTAAATGGGAACTGGCCAATAAGAACTGAAGCCAGCCATTATTCATTAACAATACTAATCCCCAATTGCCTTCACGACCGAAAACGAGTTTCGCCATAAATAGGCTTAAGAAATGCAGAACCCATCCGCTGATGACTGAATAATAGGAAAGTACCAACAGAGATAAAAACAACGATAAAAACCCGACGGCGCGAAATCGTTTTCCATTTTCGGAGTTTTGGCCTAACCGGTCTGTCGCTTTAAGAACTGAATTTCGAGTTAATTTTCCTAACGTTAATTCGCCAATCAATAATGGCAGTCCAACTAGGAACCCGATAAATAGATAAAGAAGGACGAATGCGCCTCCGCCATTTTCGCCGACGACGTACGGGAAACGCCAAAGATTACCCAAACCAAAGGCCGACCCGACTGCCAATAAATAAAATCCAAATCGGGTTTGCCAGTTCGGGCGACGCTTGGGCATTATCTTTTGCTCCGGGATTTCATGCAGAAGATTCGGATTGGAACACCCCAAAGATCAAATTTCTCTTTAAGGTTTTTAATCAAAAATCTGCGATAAGAATTATCAACACCATCCGGATGATTCGCAAACGCGATGAAAGCAGGTGGCTTTTGCCCAGTTTGAGTTAAGTAATAAAACTTAACGTTAGTAATCCCGTAGACCGGAGCCGGAGCTTTTCTGATTGTTTCAAAAAAGAAATCATTTAAATCAGCGGTTGAAATCTGACGATTCATTTTTTCCATCAGTTCTTCCAGGCCATCAAACAGGTCTTGAATTCCGGCACCAGTTTTTGCGCTGATGAATACCCGGGGAACATCGGTATAGAAATGGAAGGTATCATCCATCTGCGCATTAAAGGTTTCGCGGTATTTAGGGACTTCCTTTTGTGCGATATCAGATTTATTAGCAATGATCAGTACGGGCTTATGGTCATCCAAAATTCCCTGGATAATTTTAGCATCTTGTTCGGTTGGTCCTTCAGTCCCGTCAATCACTAACAACACGATATCAGATTTACGGATTGCTTCCTGGGATTTAAACGCGGAAATGATTTCGATATCATCTTCACGTTTTTGCGAGCGTCTAAGTCCCGCAGTATCAACCAAGGTATATCGCTTACCATTGAAAATGAACGGAGAATCAACCGCATCGATTGTGGTTCCCGCGATATCACTGACGTGCATTCTTTCTTGTCCAAGAAGATAGTTTACTAAAGAACTTTTCCCTACGTTAGGTTTTCCCACGATGGAAATTGTTAGTCCTTCTTTAATAACTTCTTTGCGCTCTGGAATTTGTGGCGTAATCCACTCTAGAATTTCAGTTAAGCCCCGGCGTTGTTCAAAAGAAGCGGCAACCACATCACTTCCGAATTCGTAGAACTCGGCTTTCAGCATATCTTCTTCGTGGGCTTTATCAGCCTTATTAACCACCAACAAAAATGGTTTCCCGGTATTTTTGATAATTTTGATAATATCGCGATCTTCCGGAACCAATCCTACCCTGCCATCCATCACGGCTATTACCATGTCGACGGTGAATAGAAAGTCTTGAACCTGCTCGCGAATCATTTGCGAGAACAAATCTTTGGCTTCCGTGACTCCGCCAGTATCCATTAAATCAAACTGTTTACCCCAAATTTCCACGGGCTCGACGATGATATCGCGGGTAACACCCGGTTGGTTTTTAACAACGGCTTTTCTGGTTCCGGTGAGCACATTAAATAAAGTGGATTTTCCCACGTTAGGCCGGCCGACGATGGCCACCTTCTTTAAGTCATCAAGTACGAGATTCATGGTCTAATCCTAACTCTTCCAAAATACGTTTATTTTTCCACCAGGTTTCACGGAATGTGACTTTAAGACCTAAGAATACTTTTTTATCTAAAATCTTTTCGATGTCTTTACGGGCCTCGGTACCGATTTTCTTTAAGGTACTGCCCTCTTTGCCGATGATAATGGATTTATGATTTTCTTTGCCGATCAATATTTCCATATGAATTTTATCAAGGTCGTGACCTTCTTCATAGCTAACTACCCGGCACGCCAAACCATATGGAATTTCGTCATGAAGAAATTCGAAACATTTTTCACGTACGATCTCGGCTGCTAACTCGCGAGTCGAGTGGGGTGTGAATAACTCGATATCATAAAGTGGACTTGGCGCTTCAGGGCACATGTTAAGTAGAACTTTAATGATATCATTTTTAGTTTCTTTTTTTAAGTTCAATGAATCCACCATAAAAACTGGGACGGAATATTTACTTAAGAAGTTCGTGATAACACCAACCCGGTGCTCTTTTTCCATGAAATTAGTTTTAGTGATTACAGCGACCCATGGCTTTCCTGATTTTACGACCAGCTCTACGATACTGACCATGTCTTCTTTTTGTTTTTCGTCCAATGGCAGTACAGCAACCAGAACGTCACTTTCTGACATGACGTCTTCAAGCTCGTGCCGTAAAAATGGATTTAAGCCCTTACTGTTTTGAATGAGCCCCGGTGAATCCACAAATACGATTTGTCCATCGTCTTGCGATAAAATTCCCATAACCCGTCGTCGCGTGGTTTGCGGCTTTGATGAAACGATAGAAACTTTTTCTTCGATAAGTGCGTTCATCAATGTGCTTTTGCCGGCATTGGGTTGGCCTACCAGACCTATGAAACCTGCTCGATACATTATTGGCCTTCCTGTTTTGTCACTTCTGATTTTGATAGATCAGCATTAAATTTTTCGAAATAAATTTGCGCAGCATTTTGTTCGGCTAACTTTTTAGTTTTACCTTGGCCCTGAGCCATAACTTGATCTGCAATTTTTATTGCCGCCGTAAATACTTTGTCATGAGAGGGACCCTGCTCTTCAAGAATTTCGTATGTAGGTGTCTTTTGCATTTTACTTTGAACAAGCTCTTGAAGTTCAGTTTTATAATCTAGAACTTTACCGGGTTCGCCTAAGCTTTTTAATTCTACGCTAAAAACCGTTTTAATTACGGGTCTGGCGGCCCCTAGTCCGCCGTCTAAGTAAACAGCTCCCAACAATGCTTCGAGTGCCGAAGCAATCAATCTTGGCTTTAACTCACCCTGGGCGATTCGTTCACTTTTTCCCAAAAGTAAAAATGGAGGGAGACCCAAACGCAAGGCTTGGTTAGCTAAAGAATTTTCATTTACCAAGTAAGCACGGTAACGGGATAAATCCCCTTCTTGAGCTTTTGGGTATGCTCGCAGTAAAACTTCAGCAATCACCAAATCTAAAACGGCATCGCCAAGGAATTCCAGTTTTTCGTTATCTTCGGCAGTTTGGCCGGATTCGTTGGCGTAACTCTTGTGCGTGAAGGCCTGCTTCAGTAAATCTTTGTTCGTAAATACATAGTTAATGGCTGTTTCTACTTGTTTCACGCTAGAACCCCATTAAATACGCCTTCGCCTTGATACTTGTTCGATGCCGAAAATTCATTAAAGCGAACTTCTATTTCGCGGTCATAAATCTCGGGCTTCACATCAAGCTTTACCGGCCAATAATCAGAAGATAATCCATCACTTTGTTTTGATGATTTTTTAAGTAGTAAAACTTTTTTAGTTTGGCCGACCTGGGATTGAGCCACTTCCGTGTACCGGGATAAACTTAACTGCCTTAACAAGGCAGCCCTGCGATGGCGCTCGCCATTTTCAATTTGTTCGTGAAGTTCGGCAGCCCGTGTTCCCCGCCGTTCACTATAGGGAAAAACGTGAATTCGAGTCCAAGGTAGCTCTGCTAAAGTCATATAGGTACTTTGAAATGCTTCTTCGGTTTCAGTTGGGAAACCAACTATCACGTCCATACCCACAAAACTGTTTGGTAAGCGGGTTGCAATATTTTGTAATGCGGTTCGAACTTCGGCTTCGCCGTAATTTCGTTTCATATCCTTTAATACGCCCGTATGAGCACTTTGAATGGACATATGGAAATGACGGCACATGCGCGGGTCTTGATACAGATCAAGTAAGCGCTCGGTTACTTCGACCGGTTCTAAGCTCGATAATCTGAATCTAGGCATCTGCGTTTTTTTAAGCAAAGCTTCAACTAAATCCTCGAGCTTAAATATCCCGTCTTCGTAATCCCCGATATGAACGCCAGTCAGCACAACTTCGCGGAAACCGTGGGTATAGAGTTCATTTACTTTAGTAACTAAATTAGAAATCGGAATGCTCCGGCTTTTTCCCCGGGCATAAGGAATAATGCAATAGCTGCAAAAGGAATTACATCCATCCTGAATTTTTAAAAATGATCTGGAATGCGCGGTTTCTTCCCCGCCCCCTTCTTCAAGATCCTCTTTGCGAAAAATATTTGATTTATGAGTTTTTTGTTCAAGTGTGCCCGCATACATCTTTCGAAGTAAGCCCGGCAAATCCTGCTTATGGGAATTTGCTACCACTAAATCAACAGATGGAAGACTTTGAAATAGATCCGTATCTACTTGCGCAGCACATCCGGTCACCACCACTTTGGAAAATGGATTCTTAGCTTTAATCTTGCGAATCAAACGAAGTGCTTCTTTTGAAGCTTCTTGAGTAACCGCGCAGGTATTTAAAATATGCAGAGGTGCCGAGTAATCAGAATTATCTTTATGGAATGCAGCGATGAATCCATCTCGGCTTAAATTCTTTTGCACTAGTCCAGTGTCGTAAGTGTTTACTTTGCAACCAAAGGTATGAAGACGGAATGAGTTTACAGAGTTATCCATCCGCCTCCCACCAATTGCTTGTCTTTATAAAACACCGCCGCTTGGCCAGGGGTGATGGCGCGTTGTTTTTCCAGAAATTTTAATTTTAATCCCGTCGCGGTTTTTTGAACGCGCGCTAAAGAACCTTTATGTTGATATCGAATTTTAACCGAGTACGTTTCACCTTCTTTTAGTTCCGTATGAAACTTGGGCTCGATAACATCGACTTCGTCATGGAATAGGTGGGATTCTTCACCAACCCAAACGGTATTGGTATCAGCATCGATTTTTATAACAAATAATTTTTCATGATGATCAAGCCCCAAACCTTTGCTTTGGCCGTAGGTGTACATATGAATTCCTGAATGAGGTCCCATCACAGTACCTTCAGGAAATCTTTTAATTAATCCGGCTTTGGAATTTAAAACGACTTTACCTACTTGGGTCTCGATAAATTTTCCGTAACCTTGATTGCCGACAAAACAAATTCCGGTGGAATCTTTTTTGCGGGCATTTATTAGTCCCTGTTCCTCGGCAATTCGGCGAACTTCAGGTTTTTTTAAATGACCGACGGGAAACATTAAATAAGGAATAATTTCTTTTTCAATCGTGAATAGAAAATAAGTTTGATCTTTCCAGTCATCTTCCGAAGTCGCAATTGTGGATTCGCCATTTTCATCTTTTAGAACTTGAGCGTAGTGGCCGGTTGCCAAATAATCACATTCTAGCTCTTTCATTTTTTGAACAAGGTGATCAAATTTTAAATATGTATTGCAGTTTACACAAGGTAGCGGCGTTTGCCCTTGAAGGTACGCATTGACGAAGGGATCAATCACGGCGGCTTTAAATTTTGCTTCGCAGTTTAATACGTAAAAAGGGATATTCAATTTATCGGCAACACTCCGAGCATCATCAACGTCAATACTTGAACAACAAGTACCCGCACCTTCAGTAATGTCGCATTCAGAGTAATCCCATACTTGCATTGTAGCACCGATGACTTCATAACCTTGCTCTACCAACAAAGCCGCAGCTACCGAGCTATCTACTCCCCCACTCATTGCAACTAATACGCGTGGCTTTCTAGATTCCATGGTGTCTGCTTTCCTCGATGCTGCTGATTGTTCGTAATCGCTGAACAACTTCTTTCAGTACATCAACAAATCGATCGGCATTTTGTAAATTCTGAAATCGTCCGAAACTGACACGAAGACTTGATTGCGCCTGGGAACGGGTAAGACCCATGGCGATTAATACCGGACTTGGCTCTGGATTTCCGCTGCTGCAAGCTGCACCCGTGCTGACCGCGAAGCCTTTTAAATCTAAACTCATCAATAAGGTTTCGCCATCAATTCCATCAATAATTAAACTTGAGGTGTTTGGTAAACGTGAAACTTTCGCGCAGTTAATTCGCACATTAGGAATTTCTTTAAGGACTCTATCTTCAAAATGATCACGCAAAGTCTGTAAGTGATCATACTGAAGGGCAACGGTACTGGTAATTTTTTGAGCCATGAATCCTGCGCTGGCGATTCCTGGAACATTTTCAGTTCCGCCCCTGCGAGCCCGCTCTTGTCCCCCGCCATGAATAAGATTTTGGAATGGGGAACCCTTTTTAACGTAAATAAATCCTGTACCCTTTAATGCATAAATTTTGTGACCGGAAAAAGTCGCATAATCAACACCAAGTTCCGTTACGTTAACTGGGATTTTACCTAAGGCTTGAACGCAGTCTGAATGAAAATAGGCGCCGACTTTATGGGCAGCCTGTGACAGGCCTGCCACCGGAAAAATCATTCCGGTTTCGTTATTTGCATACATGATAGAAACCAAAGCTGTGCGTTCTGATAATTTACTTAAATAAAATTCGATATCCAGTTCACCTTCCAAATTTACCGGAACGTAATGAACAGTGGCACCCTGGGTCTCTAGCCATTGCATTGTTTTGGTGACACTTGGATGTTCAGCTGCCGAGCAAATAAACTCGGAACGATTCGGATTTGTTGGAGGCCAAAAACTTTTGATTACGGTATTATTGCCTTCACTTGCGCCGGAATTAAAAATAATTTCTAAATTGTTTGCGCCGATCGCGGAAGAGATTTGTCGTCGCGATTCACGCAGCAAAAACTTTGGACCTCGACCCTCTTGATGGATCGAACTGGGATTTCCCCACGCCGCTACCCATTCAGGTAAAACATGAATAACTTCCGGGTCCACCGGGGTGGTAGCGTTGTGATCTAGGTAAAGCCGACTTTGGTCCATAAAAGTGTGCTAAAATACCATAGTTCCTATCGAAATAAAAGGAAGCAGGTGCTGGTTATGTTACGGCCCGCCTTAACTTTCCCTCTCGAAACACCGATAAATCACTAGAATGAGAAGGTTTGACTGGTCCGAACATTATCCAGAGTTAGCGGCGAGGGTTGAAAGCAAGTCCACGCTACGTGAACTGCTTTTGGGCGGCGCCTTAGACCCGTTGGATTTTTCCAAAAAAGTTTCGTTGTCCTTGGGATTTCCTCGTCTGCAAAGTGAATTTTTTACATCTGCGAGTCCTACTCAGGAATTTTACAAACAGTGGCAGAGTTTTCATAGCTGGAATGCTGATTGTTTGCCCTTGGGCGAATGGGATGGACACTTATACGTTGGCTTCTGGTGTGATTCTCCGGAACTACCCGCCTCATTAAAAGCAATTCCCGTTGTAGTTTCTGCGCGTGACTTACAAAGCCTGTGGCAAAATTATCAAGGTGCAACAGCCTCGGAGCCTTTGGCAATTGCGGAAGCTCCGGTATTTTCTTTAGATTCGATACTTACGGGCGAGCACACCAATGCCGCCAAAACTCCGAAGATTGAATTTCCAGTTTCTGAATCTGACGACGTCATTGAAATTGCCGAAGTGGCAATTCCTGATCTTCCAGTTGTAAAAGCAGATCCAGTTGCACTGGATCCAGCAGATGCATTGGCATCCTTTGTAATTCCAACGGCAAAACCTACTGGAAAAGAAGAATTTAATCCTGATGCACTTTCAGTACCTGCGGTCCCTGCTGGCAAGCCTGCGGCAAATGATGAATTTGTATTATCTGACGAAGTTACAAATTCTGGAGTTGATCTCAGCGCATCGGCCGGCGAGCCAGAAGGCAATGAGCTTTTGGAATTTGGTAACGTAGAACCAATCAAATTAGATTTCTCTAAGAGTCCTGATTTAGCTAGCGCACTTGCAGCACCGCTAAAAACTGAACAAGCGCCTGAAGAAAAGCCAGTGTCGGAAGCTCCTTCGTTTTTTGCAACTAATCCTGTCCCGGTAGTAACAGCCGTTCCCGAAGAAGAAGCTGCGCCTGAAGCAGTTACTTCCAATGCAATAAAAGTTGAGATGGAAGTACCAGTTAAGGCTAAGCCTAGATTGGAAATTCCTTCCATGCCTTCAGTGGCTTCGATTGCTGCTGCAGCAGCGGCAAAACCGGCTTCTACATCTGCAATTCCGTCGATTCCTGATTTGTCAGAGGCAACTTTGACGAAGTCAGCAGTAAATACAAAAACAAATGTGGCCGTGTCATCGCAAACAAGCGCGGGCGTCAGTTCGAAGACAAACCCTGGTATTCCAAAAGGAATTCCAAGTTCACTTCCACCATTGCCAAAAACAATTGAAGAAAAAACTGAAATTAAAGCAGTTCCTAATGTTCTAACTACGGTTGCAACTAAAGATGCCGATGGTTTCGAGCTTGCGGGAATTCTAAATAAAGTAGGAAATGGTGACACATTCTTAAAGTCACTTCACCAATTGGGTCACGCTGAATATGATTCTTTCAGTTTGTGGGCACTTAATTCTAATGGACAGAAAATTCACTCTGTAACAGACGGTACAGAATTTAGCGTGGACGACTGCAATTTCTTCCGTTTAGTTTTAAATACGGATAAGCCGTTTCACGGAAAGCCTACAATAAATCCATGGACTCAAAAATTCTTTACTAAGATTGAGTCTGGCGAAACACCGTCAACCGTAACGATTTTACCTTTATATAGAAAAGATCAATTATTGGGCTTTGGCTATTTCTCTGCCAAGACACGTACTCATGGTCTTAAAGTCTTGAATCATTTAGCGACGGATTTCCAAAAAGTTGCTGAATCGATGTTAGCTAATAATCTAAAAAAAGCGGCTTAAGGTATACTTCCTAAGTCCGTTTGAATCCTTCGTAATTTTTAAATGCAAATGCTTCCAGTTTAACGGATAGGCGGAAACTTCGACCATATCTCCCCATTCGACGATGATAAAAGAATCGATATCGTTAAAAAGATCCCAGAAGCCTGTACTTTCAAGATCATCAATATCTTTAAGACGGTACATATCCACGTGGTGAAGGCCCGTTACGCCTGACTTAGCGTAATTCTGAAGAACTGCATAAGTTGGAGAAGATACGGAAGCTAATCCCAAGACCGAAGCCAATTGCTTTACGGTTTCAGTCTTTCCTGCACCCATTTCGCCCTCTAGAACTAAAAGAGTCTTAGGGAAATAGTAATCGGTGACAAAATTTTTGGCCCACGTTTGAAGGTCAGATAAACTTTTAATGGAGGATTCTTTAATGAAACTTTTTGGCGGTTTCATTTGGACTTCACGGCTTTAAACATTTCTTCATTTCGGAAACGGATTTTCGCAATCCAATTTTTAGTGCGTAACAAACTAATGAATGCCCGATGTTGACTTCAACCAGGTGAGGAAGCTTTCGAATAACTTTTGTGTGTTGATAGTCAAGACCGTGGCCCGCGTGAACACGCAAACCTAAATCGTGGGCGCGAGTGGCTGCCCTAACTAACCTCTTCCATTGTTTTTCTTTGTTAGTTCCCTTGGCGGCAACCCAGGTTCCGGTGTGAAGCTCGACTGCTTCTGCACCAAGCTTAGCGGACATATCAATCATGTCTAAATCAGGATCGACGAATAAAGAAATCTCTATGCCTAAACTTTGCAAACGGTTAACGGCATGAAATATTGCCCGTCTTTGCTTGATAACATTTAAGCCACCTTCAGTTGTCAATTCCTGACGCTTTTCCGGAACCAAACAACACCAAGACGGTTTATATTTTTTTGCGATTCTAATCATCGCTTCTGTCACTGCCATCTCTAGATTAATTGGTACTTTCAAAGATTTTGACAGCACTTGAAGATCTTCTAATTGGATGTGCCGCCGGTCCTCGCGCAGGTGAATCGTAATTTGCTGGGCTCCGCCTAGCACTGCCTCGTTGGCCATTTCCAAAATGTCAGGATAGGAAGTTGTACCACCGCGAACCCGCCGCAAAGTTGCAACGTGATCAATATTCACTCCCAGCTGAATGTTTCCCATAGCGGAATACCTTTAAGAAAGTTGTTTATCTAAAAATGAGGCTACTTCGTCAGCGACCGATGAAATTTTCTTTTTGTCGGAACCTTCGACTAAGATTCGTACCACCGGTTCAGTGCCCGAGTATCTTACGAATATCCGGCCTTCACCGTTTAGCTCTTTTTCTTTAGCGGCAAGAAGTTCTGTATAACCTTTGATTTCATCTAGCGGCTTTCGATTTTTCACGCGGCAATTAATTAACACCTGCGGGACTTCCTCGATCAGACTGCTGAGTTCACTCATTTTAACTTTACGTTCTTTTAAAATCGCAAGTACGGCGAGGGCTGCGATACAACCATCACCGGTTGTTGAATGATCCAGGAAAATGATGTGGCCAGATTGTTCCCCGCCCAAATTAAAATTATTTTTCCGCATTTCTTCAACAATATATTTATCACCCACATCGGTCTTCACCACGTTGATGCCGTTTTCTTTCATCTTTTTCTCTTTTAAAACGGTTAATTATTATCAAGGGTTAAAA
>JAZKJI010000096.1:436-21426 GCA_040384405.1 Bdellovibrionota bacterium | reverse complement strand
GCACACCCGGAAATGAAGGCGGTCTCCCGTATTTAGATCTAATTTTTAATTCCGTAGCTAGTGCAACTTTTGATTATCCACAATTGCGCCCCGTAACTCCGGGGGGACCTCCCAGACAAGGATCATGTGTCTCGGCTAGTAATGGTCAACGTTGGACATTGAGCGCGTATGTTCGGAAGGTTTCTGGAACGCTTCCGGGAGGTACTTCTGTTTTACTGGGACTCTATGAGATGGACGATAATTTTAATATTTTATCGACTTATGATTCTATCATTACGCCGACAATTTCACCTCTAAACACGCAGCGGTTTAGTAGTACTTTTACGACGTCAAATGCTTCTACGACCAATATCTGTCCATTCTTTGCATTGAAAGTTCCGGTTGGGATTAATCCGAGTAACGTAACCTTTAGGCTGGCCGGAATGCAGCTTGAAATTGGGAGCACGCCTACCCGGTACGATGCTACTACCCCGACTGAAATAATTTTAACTTCAGGCGCTACCTGGAGTGTGCCCGTTGACTGGAAGAACAGTCATAACTGGATACATTTAATCGGGCCCGGTGGAAACGGGAGTCTGCGTGCGGGCGCGGGCATAGGCGGTAAAGGTGGCGGTGGCGGTGCTTACACATTAAAGCGAAATATTAAACTCAATCCTACCGCAAATGCGACTATCTCCATTGGAATGGGCGGCACTGGCGCATCGACTACATTTAATTTTCCAGCAACCGGGGTTTCGCTAACCGCTAACGGAGGCCAAAATAGTGGAAGTGGAGGAGTCGCCGGGGCCACCGGCGATAAAAATTATTCCGGCGGCAATGGTTATATAGTTGGTTCCGGCGCTGCGGGCGGTGGCGGCGGTGGTGCTGCCGGACCTAGAGGAAACGGACTTTCATCATTTGGCACTGGTGGCGGCGGCACTGCAATTATGGGCGGTGGTGCTGCTGGTACTATGGGGTCTGCGGGAACTGATATTGGTCCGACTGTGGGTGCCGGAAGTGGCGCGGGTGGTTCGACTGGATCGGGAGTGGGATTTATGGGAGGTAGTTACGGAGCCGGCGGTTCGGGCGCTGGGGGTAGCGGCGCCTCTATGGCAGGCGGTAACGGAGCAAATGGAATTATCTTTATTTTATATGTCACCCATACTGGCGGACACTAAAAATCAAATCCAATCCTGGCAATGTATCATAATAGTTATTGCCATAAACATCCGTCGATTCCTCCACAAAATCTTGTTTTAAAACACTCAAATCTTCAAGATCACTAAGAAAAAAACCGATAAAAAGAAGTGCGTTTTATTATAATTTTCGCCCTATTTTTATTAGGTTCGACGGCGTTTGCTTTGCCGACAACTACGTCGGGAATGCTTTATCGTGGTAAAGTTTCTTTGGTGGGAGTTGGCTCATCCGTTGCGAACAGCTCGCTCGATATCTTGATTGAAATTCGCACCGGAACTACGGTTGGATCTTGTTTAGTTTATTCGGAAACTAAACCTTCAGTAAGTTTTGATGGAAGCGGGGCTTTTAGTTTTGAAATCGGCACATCGGGTGCCACACTTGCTGCTTCTTCACCTACACTCGATAAAGCACTTGATGGAAATTATTCCAGTTATCTAGCGGCATTTTCCGGAGTAGGGTGCTCGCCTTCTCCTGCCACCGTATCCGATCGATATATGTATTTAACGATTGATCCATTAGTATCATCGCTTACAGCGTCCATCGTTTTCGGACCCGTTCAACTTCCAGCTCAATCCCGCGCAATCAGTTCAAAACGATCAGAAAAACTTGGAGATTTACTACCAGAAAATGTCTTACAAATTGTTTCGGGAATTGCCCAGACTGTTTTATCATCAGCTCAATATACAGAATTATTAGCGTTAATTAATGGAACTAGCGCAAACTACGTTACATCTGAAAGTGATCCAAACGTATCGGCATTCGCTAAGGCAGCCTTACCAACTTGTTCGGCTGGTCAGGTCTTAAAAGGTGACGGTACAAGTTTAAGTTGCGTGACAGATGCAACGGCTGCAGCCGGAGTTACTTCATTTAATACTCGAACCGGAAGCGTAACTCCTGCGGCCGGTGATTATACATGGGCAGATATTACGAAAACTACTTCAAGCCTTGCGGATTTAGCAACGAGATCAGCAGCTGCTTTAGATTCAGGAACTTTAGGTGATGGTCGACTATCGTCAAACGTTCCGCTAAAAAATACCGTCAATATTTTTTCTAAAGGCGGACATGAAATAAATAATGATGCCGCCAATATGGGTGGCTCAGTGCTTACAGTCAGAGGCGCCGGCGGACAAACGGGTAATCTAACTGAATGGGAAACTTCTGCGTCGGTGCTTTTATATAGTATTAACAGCGGGCTTCAACCGAGTGCTTCGACGGATTTAACTCATAAAGGTTACGTTGATAGTGCTGTAGCTAGTGCTGTACCTGCCGGTGTGATCACTAACGACGGCTTGGTTCCCATGGGTTCCGATTGGTCCATGGGTGGAAATCGCTTGTACGGAGATAACACGGGAAATGGTGAGTTAATTCTAGAATCTACTTCTGATAGTACAAAGGGTCCGGTCATGATTCAGCCGCTAGGTGGAAGAGTCGGTATCGGAACCTCATCGCCGCGTACTCAGCTGCATGTTTATCAGCCAGGTACGAACTTATCCAGCGAACTATCATTGGGAGTTTCTGGATCTGGCACTCTGGAAGAATCCAATGTCAACTTACTAACTTCAAATGGTCAGAACGGTTATTTCGGCGACGGAGTTACAACTGGTTACCAAATCAACGCCACTGGTTTGGGGAATACATACAGCGATACTCTTTATTTTAACTATTGGGATAGCGGCGGTTATACACCACTGATTAATTTGAATGCTGGCTTAATGCAAATAAACGTTCCATTAGACATTCAAACTTTTCAGGATAACGGACTTTACAATCCCACGGGCGCCACAACGGGGCCACTAGGATTTGGAACAACCATTAGTCACGACAGTGGCGCGGACTCTCGCGCAGCTCTTAATTACTTTCAAGTTACAAACGCGGTATCATCAGTTCAATCTGCCTATATGGGTGCCGTATCTGTCCCATCTGGGGTTGCACCACATATCGTCATTGGTCAACGAAAGACCGGTGGTTATACCGAACGGCTTCGCATCGATCCCGTTGGAAACGTCGGTATCGGAACCACTAATCCGAGCGCCAAACTAGAGTTAAATACTGGTACCGCGGGCGCCTCGACCGGAATTGTGATCAACACCACAACTGCAGGAGCAAATAATTACCAACAGTTTAAAGCGAACGGTAGTGTCATTGGGAGTATTACATCCGTCGCGGGCTTCAGCGTGGCTTTTAACACCACTTCCGATATTAGACTTAAGGGTGGCTTCAAACCGGTCGATTCTCCGCTTAAGACCTTAAACGAAATCGAAGTCAGTAATTTCTATTATTTAGCGGATCAAGGTCATCGTCAGGATGGGTTTAAAGCGCAGCAGCTATATACCGTTCTTCCTTATGCGGTTACGAAACCTGAAACAGAATTAGATGAAAATGGAACCCTTATTCCATGGCTCGTTGATTATTCTAAAGTAGTTCCCTTGATTACGGCCGCTGTGCAAGAACTTTATAATATAGTGTTCGGATTAAAAGACAGATTAGATTCGCTGGAATCGAAAAACGCTTCGCAAGAACGAGAGATCGCTAATTTAAAAGCTGCAAATCAAATTCTCGATCAAGAAAATGCGGCGATAAAATTGCGCCTTGATAGTATCGAAAGAGCTCTAAACTCAAAATAAGTTGATTCAATTTAATTTGTTGCTTCGTTGCGTTTTACTTAGATAGGGACACCTATAAAGGCGCTAAAAGCAGTAGCGAAGGCATAATCAATTCCTCCGATAAGTTATATTATGTTACATAGAGTTTATATCTATCTAAGGCTATCAGCATTAAGCTTCAAACAGACCTCTTAAATCGCGATTTAAACGGAGTTTTTGGGTTACTTAACCCAATTGATCGACCTAATTAGTCTATCTAACTTTCAAACTTCATTCAAAACATTCAGATCATTTTCACGCAACTCCGGACCCCATTAAATCTTAGACTTAACGATCAGATTGTCGTTAGATTTGGTTATTAATTAACGACCGGAGTTTCCATGAAATCCCTAATTTCATTCCTGATTTTTTTCGCTACTTCAGCGGCATTCGCATGGCCCCATGTTGGCCAAAGCCGCCGTATGGCTACATCTTTTTTTGGATCCGAAGAAACAGTTTCTGGATTTGAAACGCTTGAAACTGTTGTAGGAATAAATGATCAAACTGATGTTATGCAAATTTCGACGGTAATGATCGATCAACATGGTACTAATTCGTACACTAACGAAAGTCCGTATAAACAAACTGTATCGGCGGTACAAACCGTATTATCCAAATGCTCCGGCCATGGCGGCACTTCACAGACTATTACTGTCCCCGCCGGAACATTTAAAACATGCAAACTGATAAATAAATCTGACACTTCTAAGTCAGAGATCTGGTATGCAGCTGTTCTATTTGGTTATGTAAAATTTCGATTCACCAATCTTCAAAATGGTTTGGGTCATGAATCAAATTTGATTTCCCATTCGGGCAACTAATCGCCATTTTTTTTGGCAAATTTATCCGAGATTAATTAAGTCAACGCGATATAGTTTATCTGAAGCCCTAGATCTGCTGCCAAAAACATCAATATTCGTTTATCTAATGATTTTGCCACCCAGGGTTAAGGCCCAAGGTTGCCAAGCTGGTTTAAGCAAAGTTAACTCCTGCACAAGAAAAAGGAGTTCCCATGAACAAAATGATTACTTTCGCAGTTACTAGTCTTTTAACGTCTTTAGCATTCGCATGGCCTGCAGTTGGCGATAGCTCAACTTTCGTGGCTGTTTCTTCTGTTTCCGGCGCAACTTCCACTATGGAAGTTAAAATCACTGCAACTGCAATCGATGCAGCAGCTGATACTCTAACTTTAGAAATGGTTACTTTGGCAGCTGATGGCCAAACTCAAACTGAAACTCAAACTGCTCCACTTTCAAGCTTTCAACAACTTGCTCAAGCACTTCCGATGTTACTTGGTAACTGCGCGGCAGTTGGTGGTGTTGTTGAAGTTTTGAAAACTGATGCTGGAACTTTTGATACTTGTAAAATGACTGATGACAGCGCTGAACAAACTGGATTCATCTGGTTTGCTAACGTTCCATTTGGTTTCGTTAAACAAACTCACACAGTTATCGCAACTGGCGCTACTGAAGAACTAGTTTTGAAATCCTACGTAAACGGTCTTTAATTAAATTATAGATATCACAAATTAAAACGGCGCTCCTAATAAGGGCGCCGTTTTTTTTATATCAACCATAAATTTGAAATTACCAATCGTAAGCACTTCCAGTAAATTGATCTTTAATGAACTTATCTGCAACCGGATTTGACGCTCCATCAAGTTGCTCTTCTGCTTGTTCCGAGCTTAATTGAGTAACAATGTTTTTCTTAGTAATCGGGCCGGTGCTTACGATCTCAAACTCACCGGAAAAAGGTGAAGTGTAACTTAATTTCATGCGGTCACGTGGTGCCTTCACGAAATAAATACCTACTTCTTTACCGCTACCCTCTCCGAAAACTCCACCGTTAAAATATAAAGTTGGGGTGGTAGAAAAAGATTGGCCTACTGATTCGCGATCATCACCAGTTGCCCGGTGATCTAATCGATAGTTTAAACGATCGCCAACAATTGAAACCGGAAGTTGAGTTCGGTAATCCCAAAAGAACGCTGAATCAGCATTTCTTAACAAATTATCCATCTTAGGAATTTCAGCTTTCAATTTATCTGCAGCAGCTTTTCTTGCTTCTGGCTTCATCCAAACCGCAAGGTTGTACATTGCATCGATATTTTTCGCACCTTTTTCAGTTTGCAATTCTGTAGCAAACTTCTTTGTCCATTCCATCATTTCTTTACTGCGTGGAATTTTAGCTAAAGTCTCAGCATAAACCTGAGTTGGAACGAATCCTCTAGATGCACCAATTTTATTCGCGCTACGGATCACCGGTACGTAATCATCAGCGCCGGCAGCTTTGGCTTCCGCAAAGGTCGGGTAATTCAATTTGGAAATTTTCAAATAATTATCAAACACTCGGAAGCGGAAGTCTTTTTCCAAAGCAGCTTTTTCGGTAGCTGGCATTGCCGCAAGTCCATCGAAGTAAGGCTTCAACAGTGCTCGCGATGCCTCGTGAAGCTCGGCACGTTTGGCAAGAATAGTCGCTTCAAGGGTCGGAAGATTTGACTGAGCTGCAGATTTTTGAAGCTCATACAAATTCATATCCATATGTTCATACTGAGCGATAACATCTTTTGCTGGTTGCTTTTCTTTTGGCGTAAATGCCGTATCCCGATTTGGAGATAAAGCTAATTTAAAGTGATTCGGCTCTCCCGTTTTACGGAATGCTTCAATCAACATCTTTTCCTGCCAAGGATAAATATGGGAATCACCTTCTTTATTTGCTTTGGCAATTGTCGCATACGGAACTACAGACAATTTATTAACATCTAAATAGTTTTTCTCGATACGAGTTAATGTATCGATGTGCTTTTTAAATAAAGCCGTCTTTGCCGGACTGATTGTGCGTCTGCGCACTGAACGAGGTGGTAACTCTTTGTACTCACCGTTCTCGAAAGCCCAACCACCGCTCTCGACTTTTGATTCTAGTTTTCCACCGATGTCGTAATACTCGAGCATTCGGTCAGTAACTGGATAAAACTTTCCATTATAATACTCGTGAGGAACTGCATATTGGTCATAGAAAAATCCGTTAGTATCTAAACGTAATTTTGAACTTCCAACCAGAATCTTTTTTGACTTAAGATTTGTGAAATACTTCGTTAACAACTTCATCCCGTTGTTTGCATTTGAATGTGAATACAGGTCTGAAGCTTGAACAGCTGGGACCTGCTCTGCTCGCCATGAATTTTTAATAAGATTAATACTATCTGCAACACCTTGGCGTACTAGCTCGGTGTAAGCTTTGATCGGCAAAGTTAAATCCAAGTTGTGATTTAAAATTACTGCTGGTGGCAATCCATGCTCTAGTAAAATACGATCCATTAGCAACCGGCTTACGCGACCATTGCCGTCTACGAAAGGATGAATCGCAACAAAATTTCTTTGAAAACGAGTTGCTAGTTCAATTGGATCCATTGTTTTTTCGTTTGCTTCATACCACTTGATTAGCTCTTCAAGTTTACTTTCAACTTTGTTTGGCAATGTATAGAGAATTAATCCACGGCGAGCATTTGGCTTACTCCATGGCTTTGGTAATTCCATAAATCCTTCAAGGAAAGGATTTGCTCTTAATTCCTTAACTTCTGCATCTGTTAGAGGCTCTGTTAAAGTTGAACGGCTGAAATTTGCCCATTTCTTAAATGAACCTTTTTTATCAGGCAAAATTCCCTGTAAATCAGGAAGGTCCATTTTCAATTCAAAAGCTTCAATAGACCGGCCCGAGAAGCTTGCTACTTTATTAAATAAATTTTTTGTTAATTTGAATCTTCCTACCGGAATTTCAGTCAAATAATCATCAGCGGCTTTCCAAGCACTAAATGTATCGTATCCGTAAAGTTCCATTGGACTTTTGTTAGGCTGTTCTTTAACGAACTTAACGTAAGAGTCGTGTCCAATGAGTCTTAATAACTGGCTTGGGTCGTTCTCTAAAGAAACGTTTCGCTCGCCAGTGTACGCTTGCTCAAATTCCGCAAACGCTTTGATAAATTCATAAGTATTTTCAGTGCCCTTAAGAATGCTGGTGTCGCCTTGGGCTTGCTGTTGACGAATATAATAAAGCGGACTTGTTTCATCAGACATCGAGGTATCCGGAGTTTTATGGGCTAACGTTGATGACCGGCGGGGTACCATCACGTTTTCACATTTAACTGCTGCTGTTTGAGCGCCAACCGTATTCGCGGCCATCGTCAAAGCAGTAAATGCCAACACATAAGTTCGGTTAAATCCAATAAGACGCTTCATAGTTCACCTCGATGTACTTAACCGGGGTATCGCACCAACTGTGCCGCCTTAAATTAAATAAAGAAGATTTGAGTGTCTCAAATTGAGTCAAAGCCAAGTTTCGGCAAAGAAACTTAGCCCGCCGGTGAAAAGTTATACATTCCTGAAACTCCCCGCCCGCACGAATTTAGATAAACTAAATCGCTCGCAAAAGGGGAGTCCCCGTTCATTAATTAAATGTCGTAGCCGCCGTATGAAATTGTTCTTCCGTCGAACCCTTAAGTGCACCAGTAGAGGACGTACCTTCCGTAATAGTTTGAAGAACCTGGTCAAAATATCCAGTTCCCACTTCCTGTTGATGCCTTACCGCCGTGTAACCTTCTTTAGCCGCCGCGAATTCTTTTTCCTGTAATTCCACGTAAGCTGTCATTCCGGTTTCGCCGTAGTTCTTTGCTAAATCGAAAGTGTGGTAATTTAATAAATGCCATCCTGCCAAAGTGATAAACTGGAATTTATATCCCAATGCCCCCAATGTTTGTTGGAACTTTGCGATCTCGCCATCTGATAAGTGAGCTTTCCAGTTAAAAGACGGCGAACAGTTATAAGCCAAAATTTTCCCTGGGTATTGAGCATGAATTGTTTTTGCAAACTCTTCTGCTTCTTTCATATCTGGTTTTGAAGTTTCAAACCAAAGTACGTCTGCCCAAGGTGCGTAAGCTAATGATCTAGCAATTGCGTATTCAAGTCCGCCCTTAATCACGTAATATCCTTCCGGAGTTCTTTCGCCAGTCAGAAATGGACGATCAAGGGGATCAATATCAGAAGTCATCAAGTTCGCAGACAAGGCATCAGTTCTAGCAATAATAACTGAAGGCACATTTAATACATCAGAAGCCAGTCGAGCTGACTGCAAGGTACGAACAAAGTTAGTCGTCGGAATAAGTACTTTACCCGCTAAGTGCCCACATTTTTTTTCAGCCGCCAATTGATCTTCGAAGTGAACGCCAGCAGCACCCGCTTCGATCATTGATTTCATCAATTCAAATGCATGTAAAGGTCCACCGAATCCAGCCTCCGCATCAGCGATAATCGGAGCATACCAATTTTCACCGCGACTTTTTTGCCCGGACGTCTTTTCGATTTGATCAGCTCGCTGAAACGCATTGTTAATTCTTTTAACAACCATCGGTACCGAGTTAGATGGATATAAACTTTGATCGGGATAGGTTTGTCCCGCCAAGTTTGCGTCAGCAGCTACTTGCCAACCACTTAAATAAATACTTTGAAGCCCAGCTTTTACCATTTGGACTGCTTGACCACCGGTCATTGCACCAAAAGTATTTACATAGTCTTGGGAATTTAAAAGTGACCATAATTTTTTAGCCGTATGTTCAGCAATGCTATGTTTTACCGGAATACTGGTTTGTAACTTAACCACCTCTGCCGGTGTATAGCTGCGACGAATGCCTTTCCATCTTGAATCGGAATTCCAGTTTTGCTGAAGAGTTTCGGCTGACTGAACTGTAAGTGATCCTGTACTCATAAAGTTTCCTCCCTGTATGGATTTGTGTGAATTAGATTAAGGCTTGGGTAAGCCAATAAAGTTAAGAAGTCAGAAAGCTCGGTGCTTAAAACAAGTTTCGCCAATAACGTTTCGGCTTCATTTAAATGGGCGGTCTCAAAATTTTCTTCAATGGATTTCTTTTCTTCAGCCAACCAAGTTTTAAAAAGATTTTTATCAAAGGTCCTGCCGTCTTTTAATGTCACGGAATAGTTAAGCCACTGCCACAATTGGCTTCTGGAAATCTCGGCCGTCGCGGCGTCTTCCATTAAGTTATATAAAGCAGCAGCACCCTGTCCGCTTAGCCAGCGGTCGATATAAAGAAGGGCTACGTTGATATTCGTACGAACCCCTTCTTCGCTGACCGTTGCATTTAAAATCTGGGTTTTAACCAGGTCTTCGGCCAATACTCTTGAGGTCGGCACGCGATCTTTTTGATGAGGTTTGTACTTTAACACCGCTTCAAATTCAGCAAATGCAGTTGCCACCAAATCAGGATGGGCCACCCAACTGCCGTCAAAGCCAATTCCAGCTTCACGTGCTTTATCAGCCTTTACTTTTAGAAGTGCTGCTTCAGTGACTTCCGGTTGCTTCCGATTTGGAATGAACGCAGCCATTCCACCAATGGCATGAGCACCACGTTTATGACAACTCTGAACTAACAGCTCACAATAGGAATTCATAAACCCGGTACTCATCGTTACTTGATCACGATTAGGTAAAACTTTTTCCGGGCATTTCTTAATCATGCTAAAAATGTAATCCCAACGGCCGGCATTTAGGCCAGCGGCATAATCTTTTAATGAGTATAGAATTTCTTCCATTTGGAAAGCCGCCGGTAATGTTTCGATTAGCACGGTAGCCCTAATTGAACTTTTCGGGATGGCTAAAGTTTTTTCTGAAAATTCAAATACATCACTCCACCACGCGGCCTCGTGATAACTTTCCAACTTTGGTAAATAAAAATAAGGTCCCGAACCGCGCTTAATTAATTCTTTTGCATTGTTGAAAAAATAAACGCCGAAATCATAAAGCGAAGCCGAGATCGAAGATCCTGCAACTTCATAATGATCTTCTTCCAGATGCAGTCCCCGCGGACGAACTACCAATGTCGCAGTCTTAACGCCCAATGAGTAAATTTTGCCATTTTCATTTTCGTAGGCAAGATCTCTTCTGACAGCTTTCGCTAATGCAATTTGTCCCTCTTGAAGCTTTTGCCAGGTCGGCGAAAGAGAATCTTCTAAATCAGCCATAAACACTTGAGCACCGGAATTTAAAGCATTGATGATCATTTTTGGCTCTGCAGGCCCTGTGATCTCTACGCGGCGATCAATCAGATCTTTTGGCGCGGGTACCACTTGCCACTCTTCATTACGCACAGAAATTGTCCGAGGGAAATTTAAATCAATCTTCTCTTTACGCTTTAGCAGCAGTTCTTTTCGACGCTCATCAAATTTTAAGTGTAATTTATTAAGAAACTCATGAGTCGCATCAGAAAATAGATTCATCGTTTGTCCTACTTATTTTTTCCAAGCTATCGAATATCTAAAATCGATAACACTGCTAACTCGCTTGGCCTTTAGACCAGAGTTAACTTGAGCAAATAAATCAGATCAAACTATAAAATAAATTTTTAAAGAATTTGTCTAGAGCGCATATACTAATATTTGTTTAGAGCAGCGGCACTACGAGTAACTATTCTACTCTAGATTTTGTTTTCAGCTATTTAACAAGAAAAAAACCCATCGCAATAATCACCGCGATAAAAGTAGCAATCGCGATTCTCTTATATATATGTAACGACCGCTTCAGATTTTCCGATTCATCTTGTAACTGCCGAATCGTTAATTGCGCGGATTCCATTTGTTGACGTAAATCGCGGCGCCACTGAGTGTCTGCATCGGGCGGCCGAATCGACGAGTTAGAAGCTAAAAAATATTGCGGAGTAAGTCCGGGAACTTTCTCTCGCAAGGCCATATACCACTGTAAAGCCCTCCAAATATGGGGAGGCGGTTCTTCCCCCGGCCGTGACCATCGAGTTACCGCCGATGGATCGACCAGAAGAAGCTGGGCTAATTTTCGCTGCGATAAACCTAGCTCTGAAGCAACATTCTCCAAGCTACCAATTTGCTTCCGAATTACCTGGACTTGAGCCTCGTAATAAAAACGAAGTGCAGATCTCGCCCGCAATCGAACTTTGGATGATAAACCATGGGTTTTTAGGTCTCCCTCCAACATCTGATCCTTTTGAAAGGTCTCAAATGACATATCCCCAGATAACTCACTTAAAAGGGGTGTTTCCCCTGCTTGAAGTGGAACTTTAACAATGTGCTGTTGGTCCAAGTCGAATGATTTTTCGAATTCTGATTCCATTCATATCTCCGGATCATATTGTGAATTACAATATTTGTATTGCATTTCACTCTATTGGACGTTGTAATTTACAATTAGTCAACTGCTGCATAGCGTTGCAATGCAAGTTAAGTATCGGAAATGAAAGAAGAATCAACGAAGAGGTACTGGGACCACCCCTTTTCCAATTTCGAGTCTCACTTATAGTTATAAGTGAGACTATTAAGTACTTGTAATTGCTATTGAATTTGATAAGGTAATATCAAGATATTCCAAGGTTGGAGGTCCAGTTTGGCAAGTTCGGCTCGTTACAGTTTAAATAAGAACAAATATTTGCTCACCCCCGAGGCCGATCGCTTGGAAGTTTTACTTCAAGATTATATGGAAAAAGACACCCGCAATTGTTTGATCCTTTCACTGGCCCTAAGGACAGGGGGTCGGGCGATGGAAATATTGAACCTAAAAAAGGGTGATCTTAATAGTTATGACGAAACGGTCTTTATAAGGGGACTTAAGAATTCAAACGACCGCGAGATTCCCCTTCCCCGCCCGCTTTACTCACGACTTTCAAGGTATGCAGAATCAATTGATCAACCCGAACTTTTTCCCATCGGGTATCACCGGCTTCATCAGATTTGGGAACTGTACCGGCCGGTGCCGAAGAAGTTTCATTCCCTTAGACTTTACGAGAAAACCAAAGATTTACGATTGGTGCAGGTGGCTTTGGGTCATCGGAATATCACTAATACGATGATCTATGCGGATTATATTTATTCACAGCAAGAGCTTCGCCGGTTGATTCTGTAATCAATGAATAATTGTTAGCAGTGGCGCAAATTTATTTACATAATAAGTTTACACAGCATTTAAATGAAACGAGAAATATGGACATACTGGCAGACCTAAGAAATGCCCCAAATGCGGTGAACTACTTCCGTCTTATCGAATGCCAACTAACTTTAGAGAAGTTTTTTGGGGAGGATGGACCTGTAAAAAATGTGGAACCGAAATTAAAGTCGATTTCGAAGGAAACATAAAGTCGAATTAAGTCCCAAAGAAATCCACTCTTTGGCCCAGATAATTGTTTAAATTTTTGCGTGATTTATTCGCCGGATGCCGACAGGTGTTGGACAATTTTATGAAGTCGCGGAAGCGATGAACCATCATAGGGACGACCATTCGAGATCGTTTGATCGTCAACAATTTCGGCAGGCCGGGAGTTTTCATTTTTCTTTTCCCAAGAAACATAAACTTCCAATGAGCCTTCGTTTGAACCATCTAATCCTGTTTTCCCAACGGCATTTATTACTCGTATCTCACGGATATGATCAAAACCCAAGGTGGCCATTTTTTTACCTGTCCATGTCTTCCAAACTGCAGTTTCCAAAGCGTGAAGAATATCTTCTTTGGCTTGCAGCATCTCTGGCGTAGAAGCGCGCTGACGGTTCTGAAACAAATTCATCTCGTAAAAACCAACTTCTTTTGCAATTGCCGGAAGATTTAAACTGCCTCGACGCTCTAATAGCGCATCATTGTAGGCTTTTGCGAAGCCAACGAAATTATCACTAGGCTTTCCGCCGTATTCCTTAAGAGAGTCATTCCAATGAGCAAGAAATCCATCAATTTCAATACCGCGGTCGCGAAATTCACGGACAATTTGATCAACAGCTTCTGAAGCTCGTAATACAGGAGCTCGGCTACCGTCTGCAGATTTAGTCATTAATGTCATTTGAAGCATGTTCTTACCGCGCCAAAAATTAACGGTGCCTTCTGCATAGTGCCCAGAGATCGGGTCCACAATTCTAATATGGGCCCCATGTTCAGAAGTAGCTGAAGTAAATTGGCTAGCAAGTCTGTATCGTTTTAAGACACTCACGCACTGGTTAGCAAAAACAGGCACACAGATAGCAAAACAGTTTGCAATCAAGAATAGCCTAATGGAAATAGAGCGAATCGCCTTCATAACAAAGATATATTGCAACGGCAGCGCCAATGGAATTTGAATGACGCAGCGATTTCTGGACGTCGCGGGTACATCACGCAAAATGTTTTACGATTTTTTCTGCTGGGGTTTCCAAACTAAACTTGCCGCCCCAATCAGACCAGCATCATTCTTAAAACTGCATTCCTTAAGTGGAGATTCAAAAGAAGGAAAGTCCTTCATCAGTTTTTTGTATTCCCGATTAAGCTCGGCCCAGAAATATTTTTTTACCAACATGACTCCGCCGGAAAAGGCGATCACTTCCGGATAAATGCCCATACTTAAAGTCCGGCAAAATCCCGCTAAAGCATTTACCACTGGCAAAAAAGCTACTCGATGAAAATCGCGGTTCGAAACTAGTTCGGACGATAAATCCCGTAAGGTCGTTAAGTCTGATCCATAATGTTCATTTATTCTTTTGATGATTGCAGGACCACTGACAATTTGCTCGAAGCTTTGATCACCGTACATCGCGTGACCCCATTCGGAACCTGCCCCCCGATTCTGTAAAGGCTGCCCTCTAAAGATCGTTCCGCTGCCGAGCCCTGTGCCTAACGTGACACAGATATATGTAGAAGTTTTTCGTGCAATGCCTAGCCACCCTTCGGCCAGCGCCGCCGCAACCGCATCGTTCTGAAAGTAAACTGGAACATTCACTTTTAATTTTTTAAGGTGCGTTTTTAAAACTTTCACCATTTCGAACCGTTTGATTCCCGGAAAATTTGCTGGATTCAGCAATATCCCTTTTTCCAAATCCATAGGTCCGGCTGAAGCCATTCCACAACCCGTGATTTTATACGAATTATCGGCAGCTTCATTTACCAATTCCGACAGTGCTAATTCGATAATCGATTTTAATTTTTTTGAATTTACGACGTACTTTTTTTGATAGAGAATTTTCCCGCGATTACTTATAAGTCCTGCGCTTAACTTTGTTCCACCCAGATCAAAAGCTAAGGCAACAGGAGTCTTCTTATTCAAACACCCACTCCTTAAAACCTTTTTTCAAAGCCGCTTCAAGGGAGGTTCGATCTATTTCAAAAACATTGGCCTCACCACTTGCAGCGCCACATACTTGGATTCGCATCTGCCCGTCATTTTTTTTAAAAGAATTGTATATCGTCATCGGTGCCAATTCTTTTTTCATATTATCCATGGGAATGGCTTTGCCCTGACCACACTGGGCCGAGCCATCGTATTTATAAACTAAAACACGTTCTGCCGATGTTGTCGGTTTCGACGTGGGAATTTCTGAGTTTTTAATTTGAGCGCTGGGGCGGCAACCACCCGACTGGCACCCAAAACCGACAAGTCCCATCGTTAAAATTAAAAGTATATTTTTTAATGTAGACATAATTAATCCTTAATTTCGCGACGAATTTGGGTCACGTACAGAACAGCTTCTCCAGAAACAAATGCCACCAAGTCATGGTCGGCACTGACTGCCGGAGAAGAAAATATTCCCCGTCCTGGTTCAAAGTTAGAGATTTCTTTTCCCTGGCGTAAATCTAATAAATAAAGAGGTCCTGCGGAATCTCCGAAAACTCCGTAACCTTTTATCGCTTTTACTTCGGTAGGAATCGATTTGGTTTTAAAACTCCACTTTAAGTTGCCCGTCGATTTATCCAAAGCAACGACCTGGCTTTGATTCGAAGGCACAATTAAAAGATTTTCGAACAACGAAGGGGCTCCGTAACCGCCATAATTCGCTTGCCAAAGAATCTGTCCAATTAAGTCCAGACAATAAACCATTTCATCGTAGGCAGAGACATAAATCTTATCGCCCTCGATTAATGGACTTGCATCGATATCGCGGAATTTTTTATTTCGATTAAGACTTTTTTCCCAAATAACCTGGCCAGCACTTGCATCCAAAGCTAAAAGAGTTCCGTCGCTGATTCCAAAATAAACTCTATTCTTATGCCAAGTTACCTTAGAGGTTCCCCGAATAGTTGACGGCTGCGAATCCGAACGGGAAAACGTCCAGTTGATTTTTAAAGTATCAACATTAATAGAAAAAACTGACCCAAGACTATTTTGCGCGTAAAGAGTTTTTCCGTCGCCAGAAAGCGAAAGCTCTCCAAGATTTTCGGATCCAGTTCGAACTTGACCAATAATTTTTCCATCGTCGGCATTTAGCTTATAGATAAACCCATCATTGGCTGGAACATAGAGTGTTGAACCCTGAAGGACTGAAGAGGCCTCGACGCCATTAGTGATAACGGTTTGCCATTGGGTACGCCCCCAAGAGTTGACAGAAGAAATCCCGTCTATGCCATTGCCTACGATGACATTTTTTCCGTAAAAAATGGGAGTCATCCGGTTAATTTTTCGGGCGCCCTCGTTCATTCTGCTGGTTGCAACTTTAGACACAACTGGATGTAACACAGTTTTTTGAGGTCGTACTCTCTCGGTCGAACAACCAAGAAATGTCAGCCCACTTAGGACGATTGCAATCTTCAACAGTGGAAAATTCATTAAGTTCCCTTTTTCATTTTTAGTAGACGAAGATATTTTTGTGCTTCGGTTGCTACTTGCGAATCGTCTTGCAGATCTTGGGCACCGGCTTGGGATTCTTTTCCGTCAGCCCGCTTTAACTGAGCAAGCTCTGTATAAATTTGTTCGGCATTTGCCACGTCGCCGGTTTTTTCCAAGCATAGGGCTTTTCGTAGCTGGGCTTCCCGTTTAAAGAACGCAACCTTGTCGGCTTTAATCAGGTCATCCCAATATTTAACGGCATCAGCACATTTATCGACATTTGATAAAACATTAGCTTTTTGAAAGATCAAAAGGCCTTGGGTTAAATCATTAGGTTGGATTTTTCCAACTCGGTCATAAACGGCTAAAGCTTTTTCCGGCATTCCATACTCAGAGTAAATTTCCACTAAATTTAAAGCGGCCATCCGGCCTGCTTGGCTGGATGGATTTTTACTAAGAACTGTTTCAAAATCAGCTGGAAGTGTGCCTAGATTTTTTTCTAAATCCGCAGCTTTAAGAGTTGCCGGCCCTTTTGCCGCTAACTCACGCTTTTTCTCGGAATAAGCGCGCTCTGTTTTATAATAACCTTCTTGAAGTTTAGTTTCTTTGTTTTGGTCGTAGTAACCGTACAAAGAAAAAGCGCTTCCCAAAATAATAAAGACCACGATTGAAGCGACAACCCAGCGAGCATTCTTGCCGGACCATTCAACCCCTCTTGATAGGTTGTGGTGAACTTTATCTACTGCATTTGTAATACGAGCCATGGGAGTCCCTTCCTTAGCGGTTATTAATTTCTTTTAAAGTTGAAAACTGACGGCTGGCTTTCCCTTGATGGCGTTCTCTCAAGTGACCAATCGTCTTAATGCGTTCTTGCGCCAATTTATCGGCTGCCGTATGCGTGCCGATATTTTCACGCTTCGCGATTTCAAAAACCTGTAAAACGTTATCGTAAACTTTTTTAGTTTTATCTATCGCGCGCTCTGGAGAGTAACCTTCAAGTTCCACGAAAACATTCATCAATCCACCGGCGTTCACCACGTAATCAGGAGCATACAAAATTCCTAATTCCCGTAATTGATCACCATGGCGTGGTTCAGCTAGTTGGTTATTTGCTCCGCCCGCAATTGCTTTCGCTTTGATCTTACCAATAGTTTGATCATTAATTATAGCTCCCATCGCGCAGGGAGCAAGGATGTCACAATCAGTAAACAAAATTTGGTCAGGACTAGTAGCAGTAACTCCATATTTGTCGAGGTGATATTTTACTCTAGGCTCGTCGATATCAGTTACGGTAACCAATGCCCCTTCTTCGACCAAATACCTAACTAAATTAGAACCCACATTTCCTAAACCTTGAACGGCAATGCGCATTCCTTTTAAATTATCAGTTCCAAATTTTTCTTTCGCCGTAGCTTTAATTCCCATCAAAGTTCCATGGGCAGTATACGGAGACGGATCGCCCGACCCACCTAACGCTTTTGGAATACCCGTCACCCACGGAGTTTCCATGTAAATCCATTCCATATCCCGTTCACTGGTTCCCACGTCTTCGGCGGTAATATATTTTCCGTTCAATGAATTAACGAATTGGCCGAAGGCGCGAAACATTCCTTCAGTTTTCTGAGTTTTTGGATCACCAATAATTACGGCTTTTCCACCGCCCAAATTTAAACCGGCGGCAGATGCTTTATAGCTCATTCCTTTTGATAATCGCAGAACATCAACCAATGCTTCTTCTTCAGTTTTGTAATTCCACATGCGAGTTCCGCCTAAGGCAGGACCTAACGCAGTATTATGAATGGCAATAATGGCTTTAAGACCGATGGAGGCATCATGGCAAAATACAACTTCTTCATGATTACCGTGTTTGGAAATGAGTTCGAACGTCCCCAAAGAAACTCCTTAGCTAAAGTAAATTCAGCTAAGGATGGACTTAATGTGTGTAAATGACGAGCGGTTATGCAGAGCAAAAACTTTAGAGCGGTCTAGAACTCTGAATTTGATTCGAATTCGTGAGCAACGCGCTCACGCTGAACTTTTTCAGAAGCTCTGTACTGAGTTAATTCTTTCTTATGGCGAAGAAAATCTTTTTCCGTAGGAGAAATTAAGTTTTTGCGTTCAACATCCACGAACCGGGGATCTTGTGCAGGTGCTGCTTCAACAGGCACAATTACTTTGGTTTTCACTTCTTGATGAAGTGCAGCTTGAGTTTCGATATTTTCAACGATCATTTTGTTGAAATCTGAAACTTTTGCGAAACTAACCGCAGAAAAAATCATTGTTAAAATCATTACTACTGTTTTCATGTGCAACCCCTTTAAAGGTATTTGCGTTTATTAAGCGTATTCAACCTCTAAAAAATGCAACCCCGGGGCCATTGGGGCAACCCCTGCAGAGGCATTAGCTTCAATTTGAGTGATCATTTCCTAAGCAGAGCGACAAGTTTTGTTGACAGTCTCATTTCGAGACGCGTTCCATACTCCTATGACAAAACTGATTTTTCCCAGCCTCATTTATTCAAAACCCCTTGCCTCTCCGCTGGTGATGAAAAGACTCATCAAAGAATTAAAAAGTGAAGCTTTTCATTTGGAAACTGTGGACGAAGACGGAAAAAAGTGGAGTGAAACTAATTATCCATCAGGGTACACGAGCTACTCTTCGTATGATCAACTTCATCGTTTATCATCAACGTTTGGCCAAGTTGAAAAGTACCTCCAAAAACACATCGCAAGTTTTGTAAAGCTCACGGAAATGAATATCAAACCCGGGGAACTTCATCTTTCAAGTTGCTGGGTCAATATCATGCCGCCCGGAGCATTTCATTCGATGCATTTACATCCATTATCTACAATCAGCGGAACACTTTATTTAGATGTTCCACCAAAATCGCCAGGAATTAAATTTGAAGATCCCCGGCAAGGTTTATTTATGGCCTCACCTCCCCGCAAAGAAAATGCAAAACCGGAAAACCAGCGTTTCTTTCTCTTGCAACCAAAAGTCGGTGATGTTGTGCTATTCGAAAGCTGGATGCGCCACGAAGTTCCGATTAATCGATCCGGAAAAAAAAGGGTCAGCGTTAGCTTTAATTTTGACTGGAGATAGAGTTGCTTAAAGCTGAAAAGCTCTCCAAATCTTACGGCGAACGTAAAGTTCTTGAAAATATTTCTTTGGAAATACCAGAGGGAAATTTTATTTCTTTACTGGGACCCTCGGGCTGCGGAAAATCAACACTACTTAGAATTTTAAGCAGACTAGATGAACCAACTTCGGGTAACGTTCAATTTGGAGTACGTGCCCGCGAAAGAGCATTTGTATTTCAAGATCCCACGTTACTACCTTGGTTAACGGTCAGAGAAAATGTGGAATTCCCATTTAAATTAATGCACGAACGGCCCGACGGAGTTAACGAAGTTTTAGCAAAAGTGGGTCTATCAAATTCTCAAAATTTATTTCCCTACCAACTTTCAGGTGGAATGCGCATGCGAACTTCTATCGCCCGCGCGCTGGTGACAAAACCACGCCTTCTTTTTATGGATGAACCATTTTCTGCACTTGATGAAGCAACAAGATTTGAACTTCAAGAAGATCTTTACGAGCTATGGAGTAAAGAAAAAGTAACAGTTATCTTTGTAACTCACTCGATTTCCGAAGCCGTTTATTTATCTGACCGCGTTTTAGTTATGTCACCCAAAGGTAACGGGATTTCATGGGAGCAAAATATTAAATTGCCGCAACTCCGAGGTGCGGAGTTAAGAACTCACTATGAGTTTAACGCCCACGTAGAATTACTCAGTCAAAAATTGCGGAGTGTTAAATATGTTTAAAAAACCCGCATTCCGCACATGGGCTCCACTTTTAATTACACTTTTTTTGATCGCAATCGGATTAGAAATCGCCAGCGATATCGGATGGGTTAACGAACAACTTATTCCATCCCCTTCAGCAACTTTAGCGGCTTTTACCGAGCTCCGGTCCGATTTTATGGCGGCCATTTATTCAACTGCCGGAAATGCATTTCGAGGACTAGTATTAAGTTTTATTTTCGGAACCGGAATCGCGATTGCGTGTTCACTTTCGAATCTTTTACGAAGGGCAGTTCTGCCTTTGGCAATTTTCTTTCAAACGGTTCCGATAATTGCGATTGCTCCTTTATTGGTGATCTATTTCGGATTTGGCGATCAAACTGTCATCACTTCTGCGTTCATAGTTTCAATATTCCCAATTATCGCAAACACCCTCGTGGGCCTTGATGAAGTCGACCAATCCCAAATTGATTTATTCCGAATTTATGGCGGAAGTGATTGGCAAATTCTGTGGCGATTAAGGGTTCCATCGAGTTACACGTCTGTTATTTCAGGAATTAAAATTTCGATAGGATTGGCGTTAATTGGAACGGTAGCCGGCGAATTTGTTGCCGGCAGTGGTCTAGGTGCGCTGATTGATTCTGCCCGAACGCAGCAACGAATTGATATAGTTTTTGCGTTTATATTGGTAATCAAGATAATATGCGTGCTCCCAGACATCTAAAGCTAAAATAGGTTTTCCCGGAACCAAAACCCCCGGCATTAACGGATTGTCCTGGTTTG
>JAZKJI010000096.1:0-426 GCA_040384405.1 Bdellovibrionota bacterium | reverse complement strand
TTTATCATTGATCGGATTATTCTATTTAGGAATGCTAGGCATAATAGATAAATTAGCGCGCGCAAGGCGCCCATTTGGAAACACCGACAGGAGCCGACGATGAAATCACTTTTTTTATTAATCACTTTAGCTTTTTCTTTTGCTCAAGCAGTACCAATCAAATTAGCCCTTAACTGGAAACCAGAACCCCAATTCGGAGGTTTTTACCAAGCCGAAGCCGACGGTCTATATAAGAAAGAAAACTTAGAAGTTGAAATTATGCCCGGGGGCTCTGGAACTCCGACCATTCAGATGCTGGCTAATGGAAAAATCGATGCGGCCATCGTCAGCGCTGAAGAAATAATTATTTCTAACTCCAGAAATCCTAAATCACCGGTCGTGGCTATTTTTGCAACCTTCCAAACCAATCCCCACATGATCATGACC
>JAZKJI010000095.1:17239-18646 GCA_040384405.1 Bdellovibrionota bacterium | reverse complement strand
GTTGGACAAGTAACATCAGGCCCCAAGTTAGGACCCCTAAAATGATGAATAGACTGATTGTTTGAAAATCTGGTGACTTCTTTTGTGCCATCTTACAAAATTCCTTCGACTTGTTTTCCAAGCCAAATCATTAGAAAAGCATGAATTAGGCCAACTGAAAACCAGTCGAAAAGGAGCCAAAATGAACCGGCAGGAATTATGTAAAAATATCTTCGAAACGGCCTATTTAACCGGAAATTTTAAGCTCCGCTCTGGCCAAACTTCCCACGAGTACTTCGACAAATACCGATTCGAAGCAAAACCCGAATTACTAAAAGCAATTGCCCAACAGATGAAATCCCTGATTCCCGCAGGTACCGAGATCCTAGCTGGCCTTGAATTAGGCGGAGTTCCCCTAGCAACCGCACTGGCTATAGAAACGGGCCTACCCCTTTGTTTCGTCAGAAAAAAAGCAAAGGAATACGGAACCGAAAAAGTAGCCGAAGGAACGGAACTAAAAGGCAAAAAAGTATGCGTAATTGAAGACGTAGTAACAACCGGTGGCCAAGTAATCTTAAGCGCAAAAGACCTAAGAGATTTAGGCGCAAACGTAGACTCAGTACTATGTGTAATCTTAAGAGATCAAACCGGATCAGATAAACTAAAAGAATCAGGCCTAGAATTAAAACCGCTGTTCACAATGGAAGAATTAAAGGCCACGAAAAATTAAATAGATAAATCAGCCAAACCGTTGCGACAATAACAGCAACAGTTTCTGATGCTGTTATTGTTGCCGATGCTGAAACGTCTGTTGATGCTGATGCCGAGACCGCAAACTGATCCGGCACCAATCTCACGAAATACTACAGAGTAAAGTTACCAGCGGATAACGTATCTGATTCCAACTGCAACGTGAGTCCGTTTGTCTTTTCTTACATAGTACCAGTTACTCTGTTTGTATGGATTTTTCTTGTGAGCGTAGATATCAATTTCATGATTTCCACCCTTCCATATCGGATAGTAAAGGACGCCTTCAGAAGCGTAGAATTTGTCGAAGAAACTTTCTTCTTCGCTTGTGTGAAACTGGAATTCACCTTCAGCTTGCATTCCGAACCCACCGTTTGGATACAAAGCAACTGTAGGAGCTGCAGTTAAATTCGCGTATGAACCTAATTGCATGCGGCCTCTTAAAGCTTCATCATTTGGTACGCGAGAGTAAAGGTTGCGCTCGATTTGCCAAAGTGAATCAGCACGATTTTTTGCCGCTGGAAAACTAACTACCATTGTGAAAGTTCTTGCGGCTTCATCAACTGCTTTTACTTGCGAAAGTTTTCCGCCGTGGTCTTGAATATCCAGGATAACGGTTTCAACGAAGTGATCATGAACGATCAATAAAAGTTTTTCTAACTTTAACGTTGCACCTTCGCG
>JAZKJI010000095.1:0-17229 GCA_040384405.1 Bdellovibrionota bacterium | reverse complement strand
AACTTCTTGAAGCATGCGTGCAGAGGAAGGACGCAACTCAAGTACTAAAGTAAGATCAGTTTTTGAATTTAGTTTAGTAACGTTTTGGTCAGCGGAAACGCTTGTGCTCAATACAGCAAAACTTAGCATTACCATTAAAATAGCTCGGACGATCATAAAACTCCCAGGTTAGTTGGATTGATAGGCAGTCATTTGCCCTAGAAACCCACTCTTAAGCAAGGGGAAAAATTCCTTAGGAGTATGTAAAAGCTTCGTAAGCTTGGTAGAAATAGTATCCCGCTACTGCGAAAATTAAGATCGTGGTTGCTTGATGGATGCGTTTCATCCATTGCCCGGCGCGTGGAAGTTTTTGGATCGCCACCAAACCAGATCCCAACAAAATAAATAACAAAGTAAATCCTAAAGAATACATAACCATCATGATGATTCCATGGATCCGCTCGGTTTCCTGGGCCATGGTCAGCAAAACCGCTCCCAGAGCGGGAGTCGTGCATGGAGAGGCCACCAACGCTGAAAAAGCACCTAACAGTATGGCGCCACTATCACCTAACTGATGTAGGTCTTTGGCTTTTTGGTGTGTCCACTGATTCCAATTTCTTAAAGCTCCGGGCATCTTGGACGAGATGGAAATAAACCCGAAAAGAAGGATGATGATACCCGTTGCCAGTAAAATCCATGGGTTTTGAGAAGTGAATCCGAATATCTCACCCATCATTACGGTAAATAAACCTAAACCCACGAAGGCAAGGATTTGGCCAAAAGCAAAAAGCAATACCCTTTTCGAGGCTCGCTTGTCTTTACTCTCTAAACCAAGAAATCCTAAGGTGATAGGAATCATGGGATATACGCACGGGCTAAAGGAAGAAACTAAGCCCGCAGCAAAAGCTGAAAGGTAGGCAGAAATCATTTCAACTCTGTTTTCCAGGTTTCACCCTGGCCGGATTTCTTCACTGCCCAAGTGTCCCCATTACGGGAAAGCAAAACCCAGGAAGGGACGGAAAATATTTGGTACTTCGCCTGAAGTTTTTTATCCTGGTCATGGTAAACGGGAATAGGCAAAGATTCTTTCTTAGCGAAATTTTCCATGCGACCCGGATCTTTTTCTGTATTGATTGCTAGGAATTGATATTTCGATGAATCAACGCCCTCAAATTTCGATTTTAAAGTCCCTTTACAATCGGGACACCAGGAAGCCCAAAAATATAATACGACATCTTTCTTTGCATCGATTGTCGCTGCTGGCCCTGCCAGTGGCAGCCCCGCTACCGGAGAAGGGGCTTCGGCATTTGCTGACGAACTTACCAAAAAACTTAATAGAATAATTAATTTAACCATGGCCCTGTTACCTCCTGCATTTCTTCGATAGATACTTCCCCGAGTCGGCGAAACACGATTCCCAAAGTTTTATTTTCTATCAAGACACAGGGAACTTGGGGTTTCCCACAATATTTCTTTAATGCATCAACATCTTCAGAAACAAAAACGGGCCATGTAACGCCGTGACGGTTTTTCCAATCAATTCCGTCTTCAATAAATGCTCCGATAAGCACGGTATGGATCTCGATCTTTAAAGCAGAATTTCCGACGTAAGCTTGCAACATATCCGCTTCTTTTCCACAATCTGACAAGCATCACTGGAAAAAATTAAAATTCGATAATCAAATGCAGGCGACGGCAGCGGAAGCTTTACTCCGTCCAAAGTTTCTACCGAGGTAACAACAAATTCACCCTGTCCTAATGCTGCCACCGGAGGTGAAGCTTTAAGCTCGTAGGGAAGATTTTTGGCACAACCAAATGTGAATAGAACAGAAACAGTTAAAACTATTTTTAATAAGTCCATTCAACGCCCCCGGAACCAAAAAAGTTTTTCTGATCAGTATTGCCGTCTGTCCAACGGGCCGTTGCCACCCATTTTAATCCAGAGTCATGGTATTCGGTTCCTAAAGAATAAATATCAGTTCCGGTACGAAGCTCGCGCTCGTCTTGGCGCTCGGTTTCAGTTTCCTGAACAAACCCGTATCCCGCAGTTATGGTCCAATCGTAAACGGGCTCAAAAATTAAAGAAGGCTCGGCCCACACCACATCGAATTTGCCACGGGAATCATTGTGAGCTTGAGATGCTTTTTCAGAAAGCATTCCCGTATCAAGTCTTGCACTTACTCTTGGTAATAAAACAACCATATGACGAAGTTCCGCACCCGTATATCCCGGTCGCTCTTGGCTTTTTCTTCCGCCTAATAATGCCAGCCGGGTTTTATAAATGGAGGTCCACATTTGTTCATAATAGGCCTCCCACCCTTGTTCGGTCAGGCGTTCGGGTCGTCTTTCCGTTTGAAGGGCGCGATTGGTAAAATAGCTCTCGGGCTGGTTCATATCCTGATGATTATATTTAGTTCCTAAAACAGAAGTTTGATTATAAAAAGTTTTTTGAAAATCGGCACCCCAACTGGTCCGTGCATAGGGGCTTTCCGTACTATCGATGACCGAACTGCAATTTCGGCAGACAGATGCTTGCCCAAACAAAGTTTTCCCGCCCCGAAGTGCAACTTGATATTCAGCAAAGAAACCCCGCCATTCTAGATCCGCGGATACTTCACTGCCGTCGTAGGACTCAGAAAGTTTTTTTGTACTTCCGTCTTTTTGCAGAAGATTTACGTCACTGGTTTCTAATTTAGAGATTGTCGTAATTAAACTGACCTGATGATTTTTTAAAAATTTGGGACTTTGCGCGGTTATCTGAGTTTGGGTATAACCTGGACGTTCTTCGCTTTCAAAGCCGGCATTTGTTTTTCCAGCTTGGGATACAACCGTTGAAAGCACACCTTGCGCGAATGCATTTTGAAACACGAATAATGAAAGTAATGAAAAGATTATTTTGCGCAAACTGAACATGAAGCTGTCCCTTTGCCTTGGCTCTCGCGAAGTCCGCTGGCCGGGGAAATCCTGGCTTGCGGACCTGATCTGCTTAAATCGTTTTTGGCCAATGCTAAATCATCTTTCGGGATGTTTGCTAATTGAGCACACCCGAAAGTTGAAACTGCCACCAAAGAAAGAACGATCAGTCTTTTGAACATTATCTAGTTGGTTGAACTAATTTTTTGATTTCTAAAACCGCGTCTTGATCTAAAGATCCAACGTGTTTGTAAATGATTTTGTTATCTTTACCGATAACATACATTTCTGGAGTTCCAGTGACTTTGTAAAGTTTTGTAAGTACACGTAGGGAATCAACAGCAACTGATCCAGGAAGTTGACCTGCATTATCAGCAACATACTTAACTAAAAGTTCAGGATTACGATCGATACCAACTTGGCGAACAGTTAATCCATTTGCAGTTTCGTCAGCAAGAGCTTTCAGAACCGGAAGATTTAATTGGCAATAGTGGCAAGTCGTTTGGAAAAACTCGATCAATACAGGTTGACCCTCTTTACCTTGATCAGCAGCACAAGCAGAGTAAGTCGTTTGTGCAGACACAACATTTAAATGTTGAAGGTCAGCGCAAGGTGCAACGTCGCCAACTTCCAATGCGGATGCAGCAACTGATAATAAAAGCGTTACTAAAACTGTGGTGATTTTCATGTGTTTTCCCCTTCGAGGTTTGGTTATGCCCCAAAGATTAGCAACATGGTCTAGTTGGGTCAGCAAAAGTTTTGCTAATGTGGGGAATAAGTCAAATTTACCTATTTTTCGGCGGCGATATAAGCAACCCAGCTTTCGCAGGATTCACCCTTTTCGGTTCGGCTGAAAATTCCGTTACCCTGGCCGGAACGGGTCGTCCCTTCCCAGTAAACATGGGTCTTTTTAAAGCCCACCTCGTCCATAATGTCGCGCAGCTCGGGAATGGTCCACATCCGCCAGTCATAGGTGAAAGCTTTTTCGATTTTTTTATTACCGACTTTAAAGTGAATGTAAAAAAGGGCGTCGTGAGTAATCGGGTCAAAGCCCGTTTGGTCCCAATAATAATTAAACCGTTTATGCTTTGTAACGTCGGTAATTTGATCCTGGCATTGGCTTCCGCCGAAAACGTCGCAAATAAACAATCCATCGGTCTTTAAGTTTCGATACACGTTGGTAAAATAGGCCTTCATCATTTCCCGTTTTTTGAAAATGAAATATGAAAAATTTACCGCAATGGCAACGTCCACCTTGGGAAGATCTGGATTTAAAACGTTGGCTTGAACCAGTTTAAGCCTGTCTTTCTGTTTCTGGGTCAGCTTGGAAAGGTAATGTTGGCGGCCGTATTCCATGGGTTCGGCATCAATATCAACCCCGAATCCAATGTTTCGCGGATGGGCTTTGACCCATTCGCAGGAAATCGCGAAGGTTCCGCAAAAATCTTCCCGAACTGACCAAGGCTTGCGTCCCTTAATTTCTTTAAAGGCAAAATCAATAAATCCCGCATCTGAATCGGGCGATTGAACGGATCTGAAATATAGATCGTATTTATCAATTGGCTTTTGTTTTTTTCGCGAGCCTTTTTTAGCGACGGCTCTTTTTAAAGTCGCCAGCGGCGCGCGACTTTTTGATGTCGTTTTTTTCTTGTGGATATTACTCATGGAATTTCAGCTACTATTTCCCGAATGAGGGTTTCGATTTCATCTTTCTGCGGGACACTTGCGTCCTCGAGTGAAGCATGAAGACCGATACCTGGTAAGTTTTTACCTGCGATGACTTGGGGTTTAGCTAACAAATTATAAAATAATTCGGTCACTGTACGGTAGCTAAGATGTTCACCAAAGTTTGTAACTTCGGTGTCTTCGTTAACGAACAAAACCCGACCCGTTTTTAAAATTGATTCTTTAATCATTTGCCAGTCATAAGGGTAAATAGACCGAAGATCGATTACTTCGACGGATATCCCCTGATCTTTTAATTGGTCAGCAACTTCATTACAAAGTAATAAGTGGCGGCCCCAACTGACGACGGTAATGTCAGAACCTTCGCGGGTGATTTTTCCTTTTCCAATGGGAATAAACACGGGCTCTAGTTCTGGCCATTGAGCTTTCCACTTAGAACGATCACCAATTGGCGCATCGATGGCAGCTTTTAATTTTTTCTCGTCAGTAGGTTCACCCGGAATTAATTCTTCACCACGAACGCGCATTAATGCTTTTGGTTTTAAGAACAAGACCGGATTAGGATCTTGAATTGCCGAAAGTAATAATCCGTAAGCATCCAACGGATTGGAAGGCATAACAACTTTCCATCCCGGAAGACGACTGGCCCAAGAGTCAAATGAGTGCGAGTGGTAAACACTTCCACGGATTCCCGCACCAACCGGGGTCATCACAACCATCGGTAAGTGATAATTTCCGTTTGTTACCCAGGCAGTATTCCCAGCAATTTTTAAAAGATCGATTGTATTAAAAATATAATCTGCAAATTGAATTTCGGCGACGCATCGGTCACCCGCCATCGCGATTCCCATGGCCATTCCAATAATTCCGCGCTCATCAAGTGGAGTATTCCATGCGGTTTTTAAGCCTTGGGTCGCCGTAAACACACCACCTAATGGGGCGCCCACGTCTTGGCCAAAAATATCTTTAACACCTAATTTTTTTTCACCCACATGAAGTGCCATGCGGATGGCTTGTGCCATATTTGCCATTAGAATTTCCTCCAATCAGCGTTCTCGCCGTTGGCGTAGGTATGATCCCAAACCGTATCGGCCGTTGGAGAAGGTTCAGATCTGACTTGTTCAGTCGCTTTGATAGCTTCTTGTTCATACTGATTCCAAATTTCACGGATGCGATCAGCAGTAATAAAACCAGTCTTTAAAAGTTTTTCCTCAAATGAACGGATACAACATGTTTCAGAAGAAATTTGATTGGCGCCGCTGGCAGAGGAATGTCCGTATAATCGCGAAACAACGGCCTCGATAAATGCAGGCTTTTGTTCACGGCGAACGTATTCCATTTGTTCTTGAATTGCTAAATAGGCCGTTACCGGATCATTTCCATTAACCGTTACTGCCGGCATTTGAAACGCGCGAGCACGGTCAGCGATATTTTTTTCGCCATGTTGGCCTTCATAAGAAGTTGAAATACCCCAAAAATTATTTTGAACAGTAATTAAAACCGGAAGTTCATTTCCTTTTCGAGAAGTCCAAATCAAGCAACTAGCGAAATCACCTTCAGCCGTACCTGCATCACCGCCGGTAACGATAGAAATCGCTTTTTTACCGGCTTTTTTATTATTTCGTTTTTGCGCATGCGCAGTACCCATCGCGATCGGATACTGAACTTCAATCGGAGAAGTAACAGGAGCAATATTCCATTTAGGAATACAGTAATGATTGGAAAAGTTACGGCCACCCGTCGAAGAATCCGTCGCCCGATTCATCATCAACCGAATAGAATCAATCATCGGAAGACCCATCGCGATCAAAGTCGGCGTACAACGATAATGTAAATGAAGGAAATCATGCTCTAAACCTTGGCCTTTGTTAGTAAGTAACCCAAGGGCAACACCCCAAGCCTCTTCACCAGGTCCACCGATCCAAAAGTAAGATTCACCCGCCCGATAAATTTTAATCAAGCGTTCTTCAAGAACCCGAGATTTAACCATCAAATCATGCATCTGCAAAACAAGAGTTTTAGGAAGCCCTTGAAAAGTAGAAGCCGAAGCTTTAACAGATTTTTTAGCCGAATCAAAAACGATCGGTTTCTTTTTAGGAACTTTTCGGGAAGTACCAGTTGTACGATCTGCAAATTTATTAGCCATGCTACGATTTAAACCCTAATTTTGGGTGGTTGTCAGCGGGAAAATGGAGGGGATGGCTTCGATGGTTTTGTTGGGGAATTCTGCAAACTTTTACTACTGACCGCGATCCTTAGTTGGCGACATTAGCATTGGCATTAGCATTTGTCTCAGTCTAGTCTTCAGCATTTCGTTTTCAGGAAAGAAAACTTCCGAGAGACAAAAAGTCATACGCACACCAAAGCACCGCGGCTAAGAAATCTTCAACTCCAAACTAGACTGAAACTAATGCTAATGCCAATGCCAATGTCGCCAACTCCCGCCGTCACAGTAACAGGCTCAGGCACCGATCCCGATGCCAATAAAAAAATCCCCTGCCGGATGGCAGGGGACGTAATTTCTTTCTTGCGAGAGACTTTTTAGTTACGAGCTTGTGGCGCTTTAACCGGTGCTTCTAACTGCAGTAAATCAGTTAGTACATTTACCGCTTCATTAATATCCGCTCGTTTCAAATACTCGGCTTCTTTTTGAGCTTTAGTTTGTCCTTTTGTCTCTTTTTGCTTTTTGTCTTTTTCATTTTTCTCTTTTAGGACTTCAGAGATTTTTATTACTTTGCCGCGTTCTTGAGTCTTTTTTAACTCATCTTTGATTTTTTTGAAATCATCGCTTTTGTCGACGCGGGCTTGGGATTTTTCTTTTAGGATTTTTGTCCATTCGCCTTTGATTTCTTGCCATGAACCTTCACCAGTTTTTACGAAAGCTTCTGGTGAAATAAATGGATCAAGTTTTTGTGGAGGTAAGGAATAATCTAAAGATTTTTCCCCAACTTCATCCGTGCTGAATGGGCCCGGAAGTACTACGTCTGCCGAAACTCCGCGATGTTGAGTCGAGTTTCCGCCTGGTACATAGAACATTCCGATTGTTACTTTCAATGCGCCCATTTGGTTTGGCAATGGAGCTACCGTTTGGATTGTTCCTTTACCGAATGTATGGTCCCCGCCTACGATAACCGCACGACGGTAATCTTGAAGGGTTCCGGCTAAGATTTCAGAGGCTGAAGCACTTACCCGGCTGGTTAATAATACCACCGGCCCTGCGAAGTCCACGTTTGAATCCGTGTCTTTATACACTTTTTCTTTTGGCATTAAGGCATTGTATAAAGGGTTTTGCGGAGCTGTTCTTGAAGTTTGTTTTACGACCGCACCTGTTTTAAAAAACATTCCTGCGATTTCAACTGCGTCTTCTAAGCTTCCGCCGCCGTTACTTGATAAATCGACGACTAAACCTTCAGCTTTGTTTTTCTTTGCATCAAGAATAACTTTTTTCATGTCAGTAGCTGAAGAGCGTCCGCCCTCTTTACCGTCAGAATAAAAAGATGGAAAATTAATCACGCCCACTTTGCGCTTCTGCCCGTTGATCTCTTTATCAACATAAGAAATTTGGATAGCTTCGTCTTCTAGTTTTACTTCGTCTCGGGTGATTGTTACATCAACTCGTTTTTTTGCTTCGCCATCTTTACGTAGGATCGCAAGTCTGACTTTCGTTCCCTTTGTTCCGCGGATTTTCTTAACGACATCTTTCAAATCCATGTCGATAACATTTTCCATTGGACCTTTTGCCTGGCCGACGGCAACGATTTTATCTTGGATATCAACTAGGCCCGATTTCTGCGCTGGACCTCCCTGAACTAGGGATTCGACAATTGTGAAACCATCTTGTTGGGATAAAGTCGCACCAATACCCTGAAGGGATAAACCCATTTTAATATTGAAATCATCAAAGAAATCTTTTGAAAAGAAAGTTGAGTGCGGATCAAGTGCTTGGGCGAAGCTATTCAAGTATCCAGAATACAAATCATCCATCGTTGTGTCATTGATACGCTTAACTGAACGATCGTAGTTCTTTAGAACTTGTTTCTTTGCTTCGTCTTGTTTCATATCTGTCGCCAGATAATTTGAAACTTGAAAATGAATGTATTTTTTTAAGAACTCGGTAGCTTCTTCCGTAGTTTTTGGAAAAGTTTTTTTGTCCGGATCGTACGCGAATTCTAATTTTGTGTCGAATTTGTAATCCGAACCTAAAAATTTCTTCGCGAATTCAGCGCGCTCTTTTACGCGGAATAAATAAAGTTTTTGGATTTCAGTTAAGTAATCACATTCTTTATTTTTGTTTTTTTCAAAAACGCCACTCATTAAAGAATGGATTTTATCAACATCGGCTTGTAAGAAATAAATTTTTTGGGAATCCAGGCTCTTTACGTATTGATCAACGGTGCGAGTCTCGATTTCTTTATCTGCCTTGCCGTATTTCACGTGCGTTGATAAAAACATTTGCTCGATAGGTGTGATATATCGACACTCTAGCCCGCCTTCTTCAGCCGCCGGAGGCTTCGCTGGCGCCGGAGACTTCGTCTGAGCAAGTGCCGGTGACTGCAGAATAAAACCGCAAGTAACAAGAGACAATAATACGAGGCCTTTTTTCAATATCGTTTGGCGCATTAAACCTTCCTTGATGGGCAATAGAATTACGATATCAGATTTTATGCGAAGATCACTTCATTTGCGTGGCGATAGGCGCACGTCGAGGCGGCAGGACTTATGACGAGTTGCTTCGGAAAATTATAATTATTTAATCAGCGTTAATTGTTCGGAAAGAAGCATCGGGTTAACCGGGCTTGGAATGCGCTCAGATGTGATCCCTCGTAGCGTAATTTCGTGTTTAACGAAGTCTCCGCCGTGGGTTTCGATCATAAAAAATGACATCTCTGGATAATCCGCCTTAAGGCGAGTCATCTCGTCGACAATCAGCTCAATATTTCTTGGATCATCGTCTGACATACCGAATCGGTGATGAGCACTGTAACCATAAGTTTCAAGAGCTTTCTCGACACTCGCGCGAATCGCCTTTTGTTTAAGCTGCGCAGAGTTCAATTTTCCTTCATGATCACCCAATAATTTTCGGGTCTGAGGATTACTCACAGGAAATATACTTAAATAATTAGGCTCCATTGGCAGGAGGCGTTTTTCCACAAAAAGTCTGATTCCTTTTTTTAAAGTTTCAGGTTCATGGCCGCGCGCCGTGATCAATGAAATAGGACGTTGATTAAATGTGGCGTGATAAAAACACGACCAAGACGGTCCCTTCCACTGCAAATCCGGTAAGCCCATTGCATCGGTTAAATCTCGTAAAAACGGTTGATCCTGTACGCCTAACCGAATTAATTCTTCTGGATGACGATCGCGGAAATACCGGAAACTTCCACCATCTTCATCATCATAAACCATCGAGTAATCGCGGTAAGGGCCATGGTTACCAATTGCCGTGTGATGAGTCGCCCACTCGCCGCTTGAAATAAATAATTCTTGTTTACTCTCTTTATGGAAGACCACCAACGGTGTAGCCAAAAATGCAATGTTATCGTCAAAATCGAAAAAATAAAAACTGCGTCCACCCAGGTGAAAATTCCGATCGCGTTCTGGCTGGCGCTCAATCGCCAACTCCAATTGCATTTTCAGATCTGGATTGTGACCAGAAGCTAAAAAGCCGTTTAAATTGCTAGGGTCCTTGGGATCAGACATAAGATCGTTAAAATACCGCTTTTTAGGGTGATTCGCAAATTCCGGGCGGAAATCCGCGGCAAGAGCGGGTTTAGGAAGGTATTCTTTATCTGGGTGTCCATGTTTTGGACGAAAAAAGGGTCCCCGGAGGGACCCTCACACATGAATAAAGACGTAACCTTCGTCTTTACTGGAATTTACGGAATAACCAATGAAACTTTCTTAGGAATTGTAATTTGCGGACCTGAACTAAATGGTCCCGATCTTACAACCGCAACTTGAATCACGATTTCTTTTCCTGACTTTAACTGCGCCTTAGCAACGTCTGCCGCTAAGCCTAAATCCTTAACGATAATGATCGTGATCAAGCCACCTGCTACTACCGGAAGTGCTGCACGCTGAATTGTTTTTGCAACAATCTGTTGGCCACCAACTAGTACTGCGATTTGATACTCTGTAACTACTGATTCATGTCGTGGTGAAATATCGCGGAATGCAATTGCCGTCGTCGCTTTATTTCCAGTCAAACCGAATTTTCCTACTTGAGTTGCATCCGCGAATGGAGTCGCTTCTAACGAGCCCAATGCTTTTTGCAATTTCACGAATTCAACCGCGCCCGCTAACACTGCACCTTCACGTCGAACACGTAACTCAGCATCGTATTTCACCGCTGGGTCTAATGCCGGAATCGGAAGTTGAACTTTCGCCGCACCGTTAGACGCAATCGATTGTTCACTGATTACTGCACCCGCTGGATCGATAATTCGTAGAGTATATTGAGTCGTCGTTTTTTTGCGGATACCTTTGTCATTAAAAGCTACGGCCATTTTTTCACCCGCGCCCACTAACATAAGTGCCTCGATACTTGCTTCACCAACTTCGGCCGCAGAATACTTCGGAGCTAAATCAAGTTCGATTCTGACGTTTTTGTCAGTTCCAGTTTGGCTGAGAACTTTATATCCATAAACGCTTTCAAGAACTTCTAAGGCAACTACTGCATTAGCATCAACAGATTGTAATGTAATTTTCAATTTCTCGGCCTCGCCAGCTTCAAGAATTGCCGCTGAAGGGAAAAGAATTTCAACATCTACAACTTTTTGTTGGTCGAATACTTTTTTGTATTTCGTCACGCAACATTTAGTGACTGTTTTGTATTTAACAACGTCATGGTATTTCGTAACGCTATTGTATTTTGTAACTTCACGAGTTCTGGTTTCAGTACGGTAGTCAGTCACCGTGCGATATTTAGTCACTGCACGTTGATGAGGTACATTTACATAGCCACATTTCTGAACCGGTACGTTGTTACAACGATATTCAGAGGAACATTTATTTTCCGTTACGTTATTGCAACGTTGTTCATTATGACATTGCTGAGTAGAACCGCCGCCTTCGCAAACTTGGCGTTGTTTGCAAATGGGTTGACCCAATGCATTTGTTCCGCACTCTTCAACGGTACGGCAAACCTGTTGTCCAGGAACCGAGTGACAAACATTTTCATTACGGCACTGTTGAGTAGTGACCGGGCGACAGATTGATTCGTACGCACATTTATTTTCATACGCAGTTTCGCAGCGATGTTCACTTGTGTAATAGGTTTCGTATTCCGTGTAAGACTCTTGGCGCTCGTAAGGAACTTGAACGGTATAAGTCTCGGTCGTTTGGTAAGGGACTTGTTCAACGTAGCTTTCGGTAACTGTGTATGCCTCTTGCTCTTGGTATTCAGCCTGGTAAGGCTCTTGGCGATATAAATTTTTAGAAAGCTTACCTTCAAGACGATTCCCCTGCTCGACGCCACGACGTAGAGTAAGTGTTGTGGTCTCTGCTGGATCAGCGAAGGTCACCTGAGCGAATAGGCCTACGGCTGCCAAAACGGCGCAGATCGTGGCTTGTATCCGGTTGGAGGTTTGGTGTTTCATTTTCAATGTCCCCTTAAATAAAATGGTGTTGTTTCGAACCGGATACCCACCAAAGCAAGGACAGTGCCCGGGGAAAGAGACTCTTTTTGTCACCACCCGGGTTATTTTTTCGCACCAGAAATTTTTAGGAATTAATTACCAAACTTGACGGCTAACACGGGTATAGGAGCAAGATTTTGTCTCGCCCCAAACTTTTTGCAGCTGAGCTTGTTCACTCTTAAATTGTAAACGGTGTCTGACCTTATAGGCACCCCAACATCCCAGAAGTAGTCGGCATTTTTTAAACGAAGCCGTTACGGATTGATCTCTATCATTGTAAGTTGAAATTTCTTTTTCGTTAGCCGCGATGTCGGCTTGGATGTCAATCTCGCGCGCATTTATATTAGTAAAATAAATTTGAGCACCCGGACTGTTATCATCTGTAATTTCATCGACGAATAAGATGTCATTTTTAGTATCTGGATCAACTTCACAACGGATTTCTAAAGTTTGAGGGCAACTAGTTCCTTGGGTTAACTCCCAAATTCCTTGGTTAGATGCAAGTTTAGCATTTTTACAAGCCTGCGCCTGGAATCCCACTAATAAAACTGCGAAAAATGTAAACAAAACGTTCTTCATAATTTCCCCCTGTATTATAGACGACTTTGATGTCCTACCGTGGGGTTACCACAGTCGGCGAGGAAAAATTACGTTTGGAAAATCATTTCAATGGGAAGGCTGAATTAGGTCATTCATGGCATGGCCTGCCTGGGCGTGGTGCGGTTTAAATGCAATTGTAAGGTCAACAGGCTTATGTAAATGGAAGTTACGCTCTACAAAGTACCAATTGATGTGATCCCAAAAGCCTTTAAGGTATTCCTCTTTATTATTCCGGTGATCTATATAATAGGCGTGCTCCCACAAGTCACAGGTCATCAGCGGAACGCACTCTTTAGTTTTAAATGGAACATCGGCATTAGCTGTGCTTACAAATTGAAGGGTACCTGAGCGATCTTTTATAAGCCAAGTATACCCAGATCCGAAATGTTTCATTGCCGTTGCCATGAATCGATCTTCCAAATTTTCCATACTTTGAAAATTTCTTTTTACTGCTTCTAAAAAATCTGAACCCGTTTGCGGTTTAAAAGTTTCCGGAATCATGCTGTACCAAAAGAATGCGTGATTCCAAGTTTGGGCGGCGTTATTAAAAACTTCACCGTCGGCAAGCATGATTATTTCGTTAAGTGACAGCTCTTCGAGCCCGGTGCCCGGTAGTAAATGATTTAAGTTATCAATGTATTTTTGATGGTGTTTTCCATAGTGAAATTCAAAAGTTTCTGGTGATAGAAACCCGGTAAACTGATTAAAGGCATAGGGCAATTTTGGCAGCTGATACTGGACCATACGGGGCTCCTTTCCCTGGGACAATGCTCGTAGGCTTACTCGAACGCCCACAAGCCGTCTTACCCTTTTAATGCAATTGCTGTACTCAAATTAGTGGGTAATGGCCATCGCGGGATTTCCAACGACTGTAACAGATGGGGGAACATCTTTTGTGACAACCGCATTTGCACCGACTCTTGAACCATCACCTAAATGAATTGGTCCTAAAACTTTCGCACCGGCGCCAATTAATACGCGATTCCCCACGGTCGGATGCCGCTTCACCGGACTAAATTTCATTCCGCCTAAGGTTACGCCGTGAAATATTATACAATCATCACCGATTTCTGAAGTCTCGCCGATGACCACGCCCATGCCATGGTCGATCACTAAACGTTTTCCGATTTTAGCACCGGGATGAATTTCGATTCCCGTCAGTAACCGCGCGATTTCAGAAAATAAACGCGCCAGAAAATACAAATTCACTTCGTATAAATAATGAGCCACGCGATGAAGTAAAATGGCCTTTGGACCCGGGTATAGCAGCGCAATTTCCAAATAGGATTTTGCTGCTGGGTCATAACTTTTGTAGGCCTTTAAAAAATCTAACATCTAAAAGTAACTTTCTAATAGTAACGAGTGTTTCGTATCCCTCGTCATAAAACCCCTAGGGAAATTTCGTTTTCATATTTTCCAGCAAAAAGTAACGACTGAATAACTCGTTATAACGGGACCACTCGGCACCAGAAGATCTTTCTAAATTAATGAATGTGCGGATGGTGCTCATTTTACTGTCCAGATCATCGACCATTGCTACCAACATGGCTTCAGGAAACTGCGGAAGTGCGGGCGACCCGTATTCTAATTTTCCGTGGTGGCTTAAAATTATATGCTTACATGCATCGCGAAGTTCCTGGCTAAAACCTAAAATCTTTGATGCCTTTTTATCGACCAATTCACAACCCATTTCCATGTGACCGATAAGTCGGCCCCGGGAAGTATATCCTAATTGATCGGCGTAACTTAGCTCCCAAAGTTTGCCGATATCATGGTAGATCGCGCCGAAAATTAATAGATCACGATTTAGATCACCATAATGATTCGCGAAAAAATCCATAATACGGCAAATGGAAACAACGTGTTCCAAAAGTCCACCATTCCATGCGTGATGAATACTTTTAGCAGCCGGTGCCCTTAACAACATAGGTTTTAATTCAGGATCTTCGATTGTATCTAAAACCAACTGCTTCAGCGGCGCATGCTGCATGGTTCGAACAATTTCTAAAAGTTCCAAATAGACGTGCTGGGCATCGACTTGTTCAGGTACGAAATCTTCGCGCTTATAGGTTGCCGGATCCATTTTTTCAATTTTATGAATTACTAATTGTTTGCGGCCCTGGAAAATTTGGATTTGGCCTTTGACCATTACTACATCGCCGGTATCAAAATCACGAGTGACTGACTCGACATTATCCCAAAGCCTGCCATCGATTTGCGCGGTTTTATCACTGAACACGACGCTCATGAAGGGGCGGCCGTTCTTGCCCAACGCAACGGTTTTTTCCCGCACCAAGAATGCCTGGTGCAAAGTATCTTTTTCCTTTAGATCCCTAATGGGTGTCGGTTGTGCTGGCGTCTGCATCTGTACTCCCTGAAGTCTTTTCGGGCTTGTCACCTGGGGGCGGACATTGGGCCTCGGGAAATTTTGAATCCGTAAAGGTCACTTGGCTAACAAAAATCTTTTTTCCAACCGTGTACTTAACTAAGAATGTACCACCTAAAACCGAAGCGTGCCGGAGATTTTTGGTATTAACCTCTATTCCCTTATCAAGCATTTCAGTATTGTATTTAGAGGTGATCTCAAAATACGAACGACAACCTGCGCCGACGACCTCGTCACCCAATCTTCGCTTTTTGGCGCGGCTGACGAAGAAAACTTTCATTGCTTTTGCTTCTTCGGTAATTTCCGGCGAACGTAAAGACATAAAGAACGTTCCGTCTGTCCCGGTCAGGTATTCGGCAAGGTCAACGTATCCCCCACCTCTGGTCAGCCGAATAATGTAATTGGGCTTTTTTAAAATTCCCTCGTTTTTTTCTTTAAGATGCACATTGATCGGAGCTAAAGAAAACTCGAACGTAGTTTCCTTGTTTTCTACTTTTTTTGCTTCCTCGGCACTTAAAAAATTATCCCACATGCTTTCCGGGATCATCAGTTCTTGATTAGCTTCGGCCACGCCAATTTCATCAGGCACCGGTTCTACGAAATTATCTTTTTTCGTGCAGCTAGCAGCTACCAATAAAATGGCCGCTATTTTTAATAGTTTTTTCATAAACCACCTTCCAGAATTACTTCCTGAATATCCAGGCGTTCGGGAACTTGGTTAAGTGCACGTTGATATAAAGCATGGGCTGCAGTTTTCTGTCCTTTAGATTCCAGTGCGTGCGCCAGTGCCACTTCTGTTTCTACGGATTTATTTTCGATCGCTTTCCAGCGCTGAATTTCCATATCGCAATTTGCTACACCGTGCGCGCAGGTTTTTAATTTCCAATAAGCAGTTACTTCCAAATCTTTTATCAAAGGCGATTCAGTTAAACTTTGAAGTTCTTTCCAGCTTTTTGTTTTCTCTAAAAAATGACCCCGCGCTAATAATGCTTGTTGCGGTTGTCGCTGCTGCATTTCCCAGTCTTCGATTAATTTATGAGCCTCAGGAATTTGGTTAAGCACAAGGGTGCAAAGAATTTTTACCGAGCCTTCTTTTGTTTTATCGCAGGCTGAATCAAATACCCGCGGATCCAATAAGTCGGGAAATAAAAATGGGTCCACTTTGTATTCAAACTCATCTAAAAAAGGCATTATCCAAGTCGAAATTTCCACCCGGTTAACCCACAATGCTTTTAACAATAATAACCGGTCCCGCAAAAATGTCGGACGGGATAATCTTTGTTCCAAAATTAAATTAAATTTTCCGTGAAGAGGACTTTCACTATCTTTACGCCTATGAAGCTCTAGCAATCCCCAAGTTAATACTTCCAGATCGCTGGCCGTATCTAATCCCATATTGTTTTCGAAAAACTGAAACGTATCATCGCGGCTTCTTAGTGCCAGCGCTGCCAAATTAAGCCTTGGAATTTCAGATCGCGGATCAAGTGTCTGAGCCTGGCGCAAATGTTTTTGGGCTTTTTCCAAGTTCCCTTGAAATAAAGCCATCGCCGCATAACCAAGATAACCACGGAAAACGGTCGGAGTATCTTGAGGGTTTTCTTCAATCTTTTTTTGCAATATTTTTTGAACAAAGTCGGTATTAAATTCGTACTTCAAAATCCACGGGGCCATCAACCATTGGTCATCAAGCGCTAATGGAATATGGTCTTTTATTTTTTTGTATTCGTCATAAGCGCGGCTTCCTAAGCCTAATTTCGCCCATCGAATCATTTTTTCGTAATTCTGTTGTTGGCTGACATTTTCTTTGCGCGTTTCCCAACCCTTGTAACCCAGAAACATACCAACCATTATAATAAATGCCGCACCAATTGTTTTTATCAACCGGTTCGATGCTTGTTGGGACTGGCGAAGAATTTGCGCATCAGTTTTCACCGCAAATCGTTTAACCTCTGGCGCAGCGGCGCGAGGAACGGTTGAAGTAACAACTGTTTTCTCTGGTGCAACTGGACGCTCGACAACTGCGGGCGG
>JAZKJI010000094.1:7745-8076 GCA_040384405.1 Bdellovibrionota bacterium | reverse complement strand
GTTCCGCGGAAGGAACCGATATACACAGCCGAAGTTTGAGAAGGTGCTTTTAAATAAGCTGCTTCGTTAAACTCGAATGCTGGAGTTGTTACATCACAACGGCAAGCTTGTGGCTGAGCCGGAGATGGACGAGTGTTTGTTAATGTTTCTGATTTGCGAACATTCAAACGAACTTGAATATCTTCCGGATGACCTACAACTAGAAAACTGCGAACCGGAAGTTCCGGAGCACCCACAAGTTGAGTCGTCTGAAATCCTGCTGCGGAAATTTTCGCGAATGTGCCAGCTTTGCTGCTTGCAACTTTCTCTACTTTTACCGAGTTAAGATTTA
>JAZKJI010000094.1:0-7735 GCA_040384405.1 Bdellovibrionota bacterium | reverse complement strand
TACAGCTGTATATCAACTAGCAACTATGTGTACGTTATATTTTTGTTAGTTTGCGCTGCTTGTGCACTAACCCCTGCTAAAACTAAGATGCCGATTAATATGCGAGTCATTATTCCCCCTGAAGACAAGTACCTAATTTTTAGGCACCTAAGTCTATGTTGATTGCACTGCTGCAATGAAAAACAGGACCTACGTCTGTAAGGGCAAATCGCCACGATTATCATGGGAACATTTGTGCTTTTTAAGAGGACAAGGGGTCATTAGGCCGATTGTAATCGCTGTCGACGATAGGCCATGGCCCGCGGATTTTTTAAAGATTCCCGAATGAAATCAAGCTGTCGTTCCACCATTTTATCAAAAACATAAAGCAACTTATCGTGCTCGCGATCCATTGTGGAAAACCCCGCCGAGTCCCCTAAAAGTTCGATCGTATGATGGATGGCCTCGATAGTCGAATAACACTCTACCCCCGGTTGTTTTCGAACTCTGAACCTGGAAGGTCCAGGGGGAGTAAAGCAAATTCGAGGCAAATCAAAAAGATTTTTACTTTGCCGTATCATTTTTCGAGCGGTCGCCCACGTTCCATCTATTACAAAAACGACAGGAGTTTTTCCCGAATCAAAAACTTCGGTCCTTTGTTCTGCCGACATGCCAGTTAAATTTAGAGATTTCCTTCCCGGATACAATACGACCGGCTGATTATTGGAATCTTCCAAAATTTCGTTAATTTCTTTATTGAGCGTATAGTCCTGACCCATCACTAACTTTGAACTTGGCATACACAAATGGGACATGCGACCAGTGGCGATTCGACGTTTTACCTCTATGGGATGAATTAAAATAACGAATTTAATTTTTGGATCAAATTTTTGGACGTGAGGGCAATAACAACCGAAATCAGGTTGCATACAGGTCATGCAAAGGCAGCGATACTTTGGTTTTTCTGATAAAAGAGTTTCGCGGCGCTGACGATATTCTTGAATGTCCAAAATTAAGTCCGTTCCGCTTTTGAGTTAAGGCACATTATCAAGAATGATTGAGGTGATCACTACTGGCAATGATCGTACGGACCTTTGTCCGTTGAGACTGGAGCCGTAGCCGTTGGGACCGCAGCCGTAGCCGTTCGGCGCACCCGTTTCCGTCCCGTTTGCCGTACCGTTTTCTGTATATTACTCAAAAATCTTTTTTGAATTTTTTATTTTTTTGGCATTTTTCATAGGGAAAATGCCTACCAAAAGTTAATCACTGGCTAACTCCTTTGACACTGGGGTGCGCTTAATTTCTTCTTTAAGGGGATTGCAATTTGCACTAGTATAAGTTGCCTTGGGGGAACCTGTGTTTAATCAAAGTGTTTTTTGTCGTCTCATTTTGATCTGTTTAACTGGAATTCTATTTTCCTCGTGCTCTCCGGGATGGGCGCGTAACCGGGTTGTTGGAAATTACTCGAATGCTAGTGTGGATTCTAACCTTCAAAAAACAAAAAAAGTTCCACCTACGAGAACAGTCGCTTCTGAACTAACGGGAATTACAACCGACACTACTGGTTGCGGCCAAATGAATTTAGTTTCTTGCAGCATTTTTAAAGCCATTAACTCTCAACGGGTTCTAAATGGATTATCCGAGTTAAAGCCTTTATCTAACTGTATTCAGTTAGCCCAATCCCACGCAGAAGATATGGCTTTAAATAATTTCTTTTCACATACCAGCCCTACATTGGGAACTTTTGCTATACGCGTAGGCACCTTTGCTTTAGGTGGATATACGGGTGAAAATATCGCATCCGGGTACACAACAATTGATGGTTTAGTTGCTGGTTGGATGAACTCAACTGGCCACCGCGCAAACATTCTTAATTCTGTTTATAATTCGACCGGCGTTGGTTATGCCAAAGATGCATCAGGTCGTTCTTTATATGTTCAATGTTTCAATAGCGGCTCAGGTGATCAATAGGTCTCAGTCATTCTCTTGCAGCCCGTCGCACCGTCTACCTTGGCAGATAATAAAAAAAAGCGCATGACATAAGAACCGCCATCCAGGAGGCTCTTTAGTCATGGTTAAAATGAAAATCGACTACCAAGGTCAGAAACACTGCGAGCTCACCCATCTTCCATCCGGTTCGAAAATCGAAACCGATGCCCCCAAAGACAATGGCGGAAAAGGCGAACGCTTTTCACCTACAGATTTATTGGGCGCTTCTCTAGCAAGTTGTATTTTGACCACCATGCATATTGTTTGCGAGCGCGAGGGTTGGAGTTTCGAAGGTGGATCTGCCGAAGTTGGTAAAGTAATGACCGATCAACCGCGCCGGGTTGATTCTTTAAGCGTCACTATTAATTTACCCAAGTCCTTAACTACAGAACAAAGAAAAAAATTAGAACATGTGGCTGAACACTGTCCCGTTCATCGCAGTCTGCACCCCGATGTGAAGATGCCGATGACTTTTAACTACGTTTAGAAATAAACCGAGGAGAAAAAATGAATAGTATCGTCGTAACAGGAACCAGCCGTGGTATCGGACTAGAAATGACCCGCCAACTATTAACTTCGGGTCATAACGTTTTTGCATTAGCAAGAGCGCCTTTAAAGTCATTTGGACTTATGGAACTAAAAGAAAAGTTTCACGCAAAATTGACTGTTTCTACAGTCGACGTTGCTAACGATGCGCACGTTCGCGAGTTTGCCCAGTCACTTGATGGTGGTACAATTATCGATACGGTGATCAACAACGCCGGAATCTACGGCGAGGATGCTACGTTTGAAGAGCTTTCTTTAGACGAAGTGCAGAGAACGATTGCAGTAAATGCCGTAGCGCCAATGCGAATCACCCGTGCTCTGTTACCGTTTTTAACTAAAGCAACTAATCCAAAATTAATCCACATTACAAGTTTAATGGGTTCGATCGCCGACAATAATGGTGGGTCTCATTATGGTTACCGAATGTCTAAAGCTGCTTTAAACATGTTCAACAAATCATTTTCGATCGATTATCCGGAAATTACCAGTATGGTAGTACATCCAGGTTGGGTGAAAACTGATATGGGCGGAAGTGCAGCGCCGTTAGAAATAAAAGATTCGGCGATGGGTATCTTAGCATTAGTTGAAAAAGCGACCCGTGATGACAATGGAAAATTTTTTGATTACAAAGGTAAGTCTCTACCTTGGTAGAACTTTAAAAAGAGGAAATATGAAAAAATACTTAAAGCTTCAAATTCTTGTAACTCTGTTAAGTCTTCTAACTTTCAGTTCCGTTTCTTACGGCGCATGGTCTTTTACCAGCTTAACTCAAGACGATGTTGATAAGTTGATGAAAGAAATGGCCGCGAACACTGCATTTCACTCTGTCCTTCCGCCGTCTAGCCTTGGTGACGTGTGGGGTTTTGAACTGGGATTAGCAGCCGGTGGAACTAGTTCACCTTTCGTTGATGAATTAGCAAAGCGCGCCGACATGTCTACAAACGTAAGCACTATTGTTCACGGTGGCATTCTAGGAGCCGTTTCAATTCCATACGGTGTAACATTCGAAGCAATGATGCTGCCTGCAACCGAAAGCGGAGATGTTAAGTATTCCCAATCATCTTTTGGTATCAAATGGACATTTACTAATGTCTTCATGACAGAACTTCCGGTGAATATGGCAGTTCGTGGATTTTCGGCAAAATCTGAATTGGATTGGAAGCAAACTCAAGGTACCACCCAGTTTGTTGCGACAAATTCAAACGAGATCAGCGGCTACCAGTTTCTAATAAGTCCAAAGCTTTGGGTCGTGGAGCCGTATTTTGGAATCGGAATGGCAAATGCAAAAGGCAGCCTTACGCAAAATGGAAATGTCCCTACTCCAATTTTTGCTGATGGTTCGACTTCAAAAAGTTCTACATCTTCTTCCATGCAGTATATCTTAGGCCTTGATACTCAGCTTTTATTTTTTGGTGCAGGCCTAGAGTTCGAGAAAAGTTTTGGCACAAACTCGCTAACATTAAAACTATCTGCGAAATTTTAGTAAGCCGCGATGGAACTACCTCGCGAACTTCGTAGCCTTGTAAATAAATCAGTAGCCCTGCTCGGTGAAATAATACGTCACGAGTTGGGCGATAAAGGTTATCAAAGGATAGAAAAACTTCGAGCCAACATGGCCGATATTCGCGACGCAAATTCCGAAACAACGTTTTCCCAATTAAAAAAGCATTATTCCGAACTCGCTTCTTTACCGAAATCCGAGCAACATCAAATCGCTCACTCTTTTACGTTAATGTTAGAGCTTATGAATGCCTGCGAACATGCTTACCGAAGCCATCGCCTGACCTTAAGAAACCGCCCCAAAGTTCCCACTGGCGAGCTTCCATTGGCAATTGTTTATGTATTAACAGCCCATCCGACCGAGGCAAGATCACCACAAAATATTTTGGTATTTCATCTCTTGCAAAATAAACTAATCGAAATATTAGATCGAGCTGCCACCCAGGTGGATAATCCAGAAGCAGGTTACGAAATTGATTTTACGAAATCAGAAAAAGAATTCTTAACCCACGGATTAGAAATCGCATGGCGAACCTCGATTGTCAGAAACCGCGCGCCTAAAGTAAAAGACGAAGCAGAACACATCTACTCACTTTTATTCCGGGACGAAGTTTTGTTCAGTTTAATCTCTAAGGACGATCATAGCGTTCCCTTCTACATCCGCAGCTGGGTGGGCGGCGATAAAGATGGGCATCCCGGGGTAGATGAAAAAACGCTCACCCAAAGTTTAACTTTATCCAGAAATAAACTGCTTCACGTAGTGATAAAAGAACTGGTTTCCGTTCGTAAAACTTTGGAACTTTTTTCTTCACCTAAATTGGCAAAACAAATTACCAATCTGGAAAAAATAGCTCAAAAATTAAAGGTTTTGCGCGTTGGTGATGCAAAGACCGTAGATAGTTTTAAAAATTCAGTACTTCAGCTAAAAACTGACTATCATAAAATTATTGGCGCTGTTCACCCCTGTATCATCAGACTGACCCAAATTCTGCATACCTTTCCGGGAATGGTTGTTCCTTTAGAGCTTCGCGAATCTTCCGATGTGCTGATGTCTGATCCAAAGAAAAGAAAATCCCTGGCAATATATAAAATGCTGGCAAATATAGAAAAATACTCTCGAGGTGGTGATCCTCGGTGGTATGCACGCGGTTTTATTATCAGTATGTGCGAATCGTTCGAACACATTCAAACGGCCGCAAAATTTCAAAAGGAAATTTTTAAGTCCGTTAAGATTTCCGTTATTCCACTTTTCGAAAATTCCAAAGCATTAACTATTTCTGATGCTATTATGACTGAAATGGTAAATGATAAAGGTTTCCAAAAAGCCGCTAAAGATAATTGGAATAACCGGGTTGAAATGATGGTCGGTTATTCTGACTCGTCCAAAGAAGCTGGCGTGCTGGCCAGCCGCCTCGCTATATCCGAAGCCATTCCAAGGCTTGAAAAGGTTTGTGAAAAAGCTGGACTAACTCCGGTATTTTTCCACGGCTCGGGTGGAAGCACTGACCGCGGTGGTGGTTCAATCGAAGATCAAACTGCTTGGTGGCCAAAATCAGCATTAAGACTTTATAAAGTAACAGTGCAAGGTGAAATGATCGAGCGGTCCCTAGCCACTGCCGCAATTGCAAAACGACAAGTTGAAACAATTGTGGATAGTGCAGCTAAAGGATTAGCAAAATCATTTACGCCCCATAAAAACAATACCGTAGATGAATTCGCAAAAAAAGTTTCAAAAAAATATCGAGATTCCATAACTTCCCCAGAATTTTTAAGCGTAGTGGAAGCAGCAACTCCCTACTCATACCTAAGTTTTTTAAAAATCGGCTCACGCCCGGCGAAGCGAACCGCTCAACTGACTGTCAGTGGGTTAAGGGCAATTCCTTGGGTTTTGTGCTGGACCCAAACGCGGGTACTATTCCCGACTTGGTGGGGTGTTGGAACAGCATGGAAAGATAGCACTCCGGCCGAAAAAAAATCTCTGGCTGAAGCTTTTAAAAATGATCCGGTCTTTACCTCGTATATTAAGGCACTGGCATTTACGTTAGCAAAAATAGAAATCAATATCTGGCAAATGTACTTGGAAGAAAGTGGCCTACCGAAGGAACAAATCAAAAAAAGCTTTCAAGAATTTCAGACGGAACTGGATTTGACGATCAAGTGCTATCAAGAAATTTGCGGTCACAAAGACCTAATGTGGTTCAGGCCCTGGTTAGGTGAAAGCATCCAATTACGATCGGCCATGATCCATCCGCTGAACCTTTTACAGATCGTCGCTAAGAAAACAAAGGATATGCACCTGTTAAGGGTATCGGTCACAGGCATTTCCAGTGGAATGTTGACGACGGGCTAAGTTCTGCCCTATTCAATGGACTCTTAATTTCTCGGGAGCCCCTCTTGTCCAAGCTTCAAATCAAACTCCACCGTAATTTACGAAGAACCATTATGCGTGGCCATCCGTGGGTTTATAAAGAAGCTGTAACGACCCCGGCAAAAGTTACGACGGCTCAACTTGGCCAAGTATTGGATGGAAAAGACGAACCCTTGGGTTGGGCAATGTATGACCCGCACAGTCCTCTGTGCTTACGGTTCTTAAGCTTAGATAAAAAACCACCAACTTTTGAGTTCTTCGAAAAACGATTTGCCCAAGCTCTTCAAATACGAAGATCCGTAGTTTCCGCTGATACAGATAGCTACCGATTGTTTAATGGCGAAGGCGATTTGCTTCCAGGCTTAGTTTGTGACGTCTATGGATCAGTAGCGGTTATGCAGTTTGACGGACAAGGCCCCGGCGAATTCTGGGAAAAGAAAAGAATTGCGGACTGGATCGTCGCTTCCGGAGCAGCCCAGACAGCAGTAGAAAAATTCAGAAGAAATTCCCAAGGCGGCATTCAAAACTTAGCCGGCACCCCGATTAACGAAAATGAGTTTACGGTGATCGCCACCGAAAACGGCGTAAAATTCAAAGTAGATTTGGTAAATGGACAGAAAACCGGATTCTTCTTAGACCAACGGGACAACCGAAAGTATATCCAAAACATCAGCAAAGGTTACTCTGTACTAAACCTATTTAGTTATTCTGGCGGCTTTTCCGTTTACGCAGGACTTGGCGGAGCTAAAAAAGTAGCCAGCCTTGATGTCGCCCAAGGCGCAATCGACCTAGCCACGGAAAACTGGAAACTAAATGGACTGCCCCCAGAAAACCATACGGGTTTATGCGTGGATGTTTTTGATTTTTTAAAGACTGACCAGGAAATGTGGGACCACGTTATCGTCGACCCTCCATCCATGGGACATTCCGAAGACCAAAAATCCAGGGCTCAGTCTAAATATATAGAGACTTTCACCGCCGCTATCAAAAGGGTTAAACCCCAAGGGCAAATATCGGTAAGTTCTTGTTCCAGCCATATTTCTTTTGAAGACTTTTTTGAAATCATCAATGAATCCGTTTCGGCAGCCCGCAGACGGGGTCAGATATTAAGAGTCTCTGGCCAAGGACCCGATCATCCATTTCCCCACAGTTGCCCAGAGCTAAGATATCTAAAGTTTGTCCACCTAGTGCTGAACTAATGGCATTACCTTCTACCCTCTACCGATTTAAAATTGATTTATCCGACATCGAGCGCGGAGTTTACGAACAATTAGAATTCCGGGTAGCCCAACACCCGTCGGAATCCTTGGTCTATTTATTAACAAGGGTATTAGCCTATGTTTTAAATGCCCA